>DATDRD010000474.1:0-20068 GCA_035291925.1 Anaerolineales bacterium | reverse complement strand
AATGTTTATCAGAGTTTTTCAACGCGACCACACGCGGCGACTCCCCCAAATTGACCATCAACAACGTGCTCCAGTATGTTCAAGATTATCTGCTCGCATTTCCAACGTTCCCGTTGACACAATCCATTGTCCTGGAGGCGGAACGTGGTGTGCGCGATCATTCATTTTCTTTCTATGACGCCCAGATTTGGGCCTCGGCGTTTGTCAACGATATCCAGATGGTATTCAGTGAGGATTTTTCTGATGGACAGGCTGTGGAGGGCGTGCGCTTTGTAAATCCTTTTGCCAAGACTTTTGAACTGGAGCGATGGATATGAGTAACGATCATCAAGTCTGGCGCGTAAATGTTCGTGAACAAACTCTGAAACATGAACCCGCTCCCGATTCGTGGAGGCGCCTCGGTGGTCGCGGATTGCTCGCGCGCATTCTGCTCGATGAAGTGGACGCGAAATGCGATCCGCTTGGCGCGGGAAATAAATTGATCTTCGCGCCGGGTCTTTTGGTGGGGCACATGCTCTCCTCAACGGATAGAATATCTGTTGGTGGAAAATCTCCGCTAACCGGCGGGATCAAGGAAGCCAACGCGGGCGGGCGGACTGGCTTGCATATGACTCACATGGGTATCCATGCGCTCATTATTGAAGATCAGCCAGCTGAGGACGGCTATTGGGTTTTGCACCTCTCATTGAACGGCGCGAAATGGGAAAAGGCTGATGACCCTTCGAATTTCGCAGGGCGGAGTCTGGCCGGCCTCGGCGTCTATGAGACCGCGCCAAAGTTGATCGAGAAATATGGTGACAAAGTCGCGATTGCGTTGATCGGGCCTGGCGGCGAGATGCGGATGAAAGCTGCGGGCATTCAAAATCTCGACAAAGACCGGGTTCCCTCGCGCATCGCGGCGCGTGGCGGGCTGGGCGCGCTCATGGGCTCGAAGGGTCTTAAAGCGATCGTGTTCGATCACGCAGGTGGGCAGAAACCATCCATTGCCGATCCTGAAGCGTTCAAGGTCGCACAGAAGGATTACACCAGGGCTGTGATGGAACATCCGCAGTCTATCACGTATCGTGATTATGGCACGGCCGCTATGACGCAGTTGACCCAACAGTTTGCTGCGATCCCCGTGCGTAATTTTTCGCTTGGCACATATGCGCAGGTGGAAAACATCAGCGGGGAGGCTCTGCGTGATTTTACTTTGGAGCGCGGCAAGCCATCCGATCCGTCACACGCCTGTATGGCGGGATGCACGATCAAATGCTCGAATATTTTTGGTGGGGAGGACGGCAAGGTGATCGTCTCGCCGCTTGAATATGAGACAATTGGCTTGATGGGATCGAACCTGGACATCGATTCGCTGGATACGATTGGGCGTTTAAACTGGCAGGTGAATGACCTGGGACTAGACTCGATTGAAATTGGTGCGGCGCTTGGAGTTGCCTGTGAAGCGGGGCTAATGGAATGGGGTGATGGCGAACGCGCAATGGAATTGCTTAATGAGATCCGTAAAGGCACGCAATTGGGCCGTACACTCGGTGATGGCGCAGTCACAATGGGCAAAAAATATGGAATTGAGCGTGTGCCCGCGGTGAAGGGACAGGCTATGTCCGCATATGAGCCGCGCTCGATCAAAGGCACAGGCGTTACATATGCTGTCTCTCCTCAAGGCGCAGATCATACGGCTGGATTGACTATCCGTGCCAAAGTCAATCACCTTGACCCGAATGTACAGAAAGAGCCTTCGCTGACCGCACAGTTGAATATGGCGGGCTACGATACGATCGGCGCGTGCATCTTCGCGGGCTTTGGCTATGCCTCCACTCCCGATGGCGTGGTCAGGCGCCTGCTCAAGGCGCGCTACGGCTGGGATGACATGCCTGACAATATATTACAGGCTCTGGGAAAAGAAACGATCAAGATGGAACGGGAATTCAATCGCCGCGCCGGGTTTACCAAAGAGGATGATCGCCTGCCTGAATGGATGACCAGGGAATCCCTGCCTGAAAATAATGCGGTGTTCGATGTGAGCGAGGAAGTGCTGGATCACATCTTTGATGGAATAGAATAAAAAGATAGGCGACAGTTCACGCCGCCTATCCCCTTTGAGCCACCGATGGGATTTGAACCCATGACCTGACGATTACGAATCAACACTTGAGATATGTGTTTCCAAGGGAACCGAGGCCGCATTCAGCAAAATTAAAAAAGTGCGTTACTTGCAGGACAATGTTATCGCCTTTAAAGATTACGCTTGGGGTGATGGCAATATCCTTTTGAACTAATCATCTATCGCTCCTCGGTGAGCCAATTGACCGCCTGAACCATCAAGCGTTGGTAAAGCGGGTGATTCCAGACTGCCGGGAAATGTCCAGGCGCAATGTGCGCCACGCGTCCGACGCCCTCCGGTTTGCTCCAAACCATTGGGTATGTTGTTGCCCCCTCATAAACCGCGGACATGCGAATCGCAACTGAAGGCTCGCAGCGCTCGACATAAAATTCGTCATACACGTCAAACGCTGGCACGTCGCCTGTAATAGGATGCCCATCAGAAACCGGGTACACAGTGAAGGTGAATGGCGCTGGATGGGAAATGAAGTTACCACCCAGAAGCCGCGCCAAGTCAGAATTGGATTCACCAATCACCGTGGCGCAGTGAACCGCCAACAGTCCACCACCATGTTGTACCCAGCCCGCCAATCCATGCACTTGTTCATCCGTCAATCTTTCGGGTGTGGGTGTTTCTTGTTCCGGGCTATTCTTCGATAGGCATGTATAACTCAGCACCACTTGACATTCTTTTTTGTCGAGGCGCGTCAAAACGTCCAGATCATAAGTGGCTTCGACCGACCAATCATCCGCTTCGAACAACAACTTCATGGCGCGTGCAAAACCATCGAAGTCGTGATACAGGCCGCCCAGGATAATCAGGATGTATTTCGCGCGCGTATTCATTCAGTCACCCATCTACCACGGCAAAGGGACGCCCTGATAATCCACGTAGATGGGATCATCCGCTTTCCATTCACTCAGCGCCAGTTGGAAAATACCCTCGGCCGACTCGTCAGGTGACAGGGTGGCATTCGGCCCACCCATGTTCGTTCGCATCCAGCCGGGGTGGACGGCCAGCACCTTGAAGCCGCGGGGCTTGAGATAATTTTGCAGGATTTTGGATTGCATATTGAGTGCCGCCTTGGACATGCAGTATGCAAATTGATTTTCCCGCCGACAATCGGCGATACTGCCCGCCTCCGATGAAATATTGATGATGAGCTTCCGTTCGCCGTTTTCCAACAAGGGTTGGAACTGCTGGACGACGCGCAATGGCCCAAAGGTGTTGACCTCCATCGTCTGTTGAAATTGCTGATTGTCAAAATCCAACTGCTCGAATGATTGCATGGAATCCTTGAGATGAATTCCGGCATTGTTGATAATGATATCCAAACCGTTTGTCCGCTCAGCAACTTGCCGCGCCGCCCCGCTCACAGAATCCATATCGGCTACATCCAGCGGAATGAGCGCCAGCGCGTCGCCATATTTGCTGACCAGCCCACGTAACTCCGCATCCGAGCGATAGACTCCAGCAAATACGGCAAACTCTCCCGGGAGAAATCGCTTCACCAGCGACAACCCCAGGCCTGCATCTGCACCCGTTACCAAGACTCCCTTTCTCATTCGTTCTTCCATTACCAATCACCTTTCCAATCGGATTACGGTGTTAGCCCCATCACGCTGATGAGGCAGGATGGTGAGAACTGTATTCTCACCTCGGTGCGTCAACTTCACCGGCGAACCGTCCTTCAACAGGACCGCCTTTGTCACATCCGCTGGCACATCGCGCAATGCGACAGAATCGCTGACATAATCCAACACGTGGATGTAGTGCGTCTTGCCGTTAGTGGTACTGACACTCGACCCATTGGTCGCAGGCGGGATGACCCCAGCACGCGTGCCATAGATGGAATCGCCGTGAACACTCAACCATTTGCCTATCGCCCGTAACCGTTCACCATGAAAGGGCAAAATTTCGCCGAGTGCGGTTGGACCAACATTGAGCAGATAATTGGCACCGACGCTGGAGGCTCTGGCCAAGGTCCGAATGAGATGTTGTGACGACTTGTGGTTCCCATCCTGGTCATTCACTCCCCAGCTATCATTGATGGTCATGCATACTTCCATCGGCAATTTGGAGATAGTCGTGGTGTTGAAGCCTGCCGTGTTCTGTCCCGGCAAATCCTGTTCGAAGCCCTGCACATCTTCCCCGGGCAGAGGTTCGGCGTGGCGATTGTTATGAACAATGGCGTTGGGTTGCAGCGTGTGGATCATATCGTACAACTTTTCATACTCGAACGATCCGCCCGGCGCAAAATAAGCCATGTCTCCTTCCAGTAAATGGTTGGGCCAATCGCCATCGAACCACAGGCAGGCAATCTGGCCGAACTGGGTGCAAAGCTCACGCACCTGTCGATGCAAGAACTCCAGATAGTCCTCCCACGCCAATCCGCTCTCGTTTCGAAAACGATACGCGGGATGGTGCCAATCGAGCAGGGAATTATAAAAACCCAGCTTCACGTCGTGGCGTCGGGCACAGGCATCAGCCAGCTCACGCAGGGGATCGCGGCGAAATGGCGTATGGGTCACCTTGTAATCGCTCAGCGCGGTATCGTACATGCTGAAACCATCGTGATGACGGCTCGTGATGACAATATAGCGCTGGCCCGCGTCCGCCGCAATGCTCACCCATTCATCAGCATTGAACTTCACCGGGTTGAACTGTTGCACCAATGTTTCGTATTCTGGCACGGGAATCTTCTCGATGTGCATGATCCATTCACCGCGCGCCAAAATGGAGTACAGGCCCCAATGGATGAACATGCCAAACTTGGCATCTTGAAACCACTGTAGGCCTTCAGGAGATACTTGTTTCATAATGTTGACTGTTACAACCCATTCGGATTGGTAATCTGGCCATCCTTCAACAACACGACTTCGTCTGCGTACTTATCCACCAGCGGATCATGCGAAGACATCAGCACGGTGATCTGCTCAGTTTCAACAATTTCCCGAAATAGCTTGAGGATTTCGCGGGCGGTGTTACTGTCCAATTCGCCAGTCGGCTCATCGGCCAGGAGCAGGCGTGGATGATTCGCCAGCGCCCGCGCGATACCCACCCGCTGCTGCTGCCCACCCGACATTTCATGGGGACGATGATGCATCCATTTTGTCAGCCCCACCAGTTCAATACATCCCAGCGTTCTTTCACGGCGTTCCCTGCTGGGAACATCGACCAATCGCAACATCAAATCTACATTTTCATAGGCGGAGAGGGTCGGCAACAGGCCAAAGGACTGAAAGACAAAACCCAACTCATACCTGCGCCACAACGCCAATTCGTCTTCACCCAATTTCGAAAGGTCGCGCCCGAACACGCGCACAGAGCCGGATGTGGGACGATCCAGCCCGCCGATGCAATTCAAAAGAGTGGTCTTGCCGCTCCCAGAACGGCCTTTCAGCGCCACGAGGCGTTCCGGCATTACATTCAGGTCGACGCCGCGCAAAGCCTGGACAGTCCGGTCACCGATCTGGTACTCACGTTGCAGGCCCTGAGCCTGGATGATATATTCTCCGTCACCAACCCGGGATGCGGTCACCTGATTCATTGCGTAGTTCCCCCACTGCGTAAACGTTTCCACCAGCCGCGCAGCCCCGGTCTTTCGGTTTGATTGTTTTCTGGTGCTACCTCCTCAGCCTGAGCAGGCGACCGATGTTTCATTTCATCGATCGCCACCGGACGAATCAAAATCCCATCCTCCACCGCCTCGATATAGACCCGTCCCTGAATATTGAATTGCTCCAGGTACTCACGCGGCACCTGCAAACGACCAGCCAAGTCTAATAGAACAAATTCCTCGAAAGTCTCTCCTGATTTCTTAAGCACTGAGTCGACAGCAGCGTTCGGAGCTGACTGACGCACGGTCTCACTGGAGGTTGTTCCATCGCGAATGGCAACCACTCGATCCACGCGATGGGCAATCTCCAAATCGTGACTGACGATGACGGTGGTAAGTCCATATTGGCGGTTTAAGTCTTTGAGAATCTGGAAAATTCCGACAGCGGTGGCAGTGTCCACCTCCCCGGTCGGCTCATCCGCCAACAACAAAACAGGGTTATTGGCCAGGGCGACCGCGATAGCGACCCGTTGTTGTTCGCCTCCCGACAACTCCGAGAGGCGGTGATGCTTGCGCTCGCTTAAGCCGACGACATCCAGCAACGCCTCCACGCGAGGCCTCTCTTTGCTCCAACTCTGAAACTGGATGGTGATCGGCAGACGGACATTTTCGAGAGCGGTCAGGTAGGGTATCAGATTGCGGGCACCCTGCTGCCAGACAAAGCCGATCTTTGTCCGGCAGTATTCGCTAATGGCTTCATGGGACATCGTGAGCAGATCATTGCCATCCACCCATACCCGCCCGGCAGAGGGCCGGTCAAGGCCGCCAAGGATATTCATCAGAGTGGATTTGCCACTGCCGCTGGCACCCACAACTCCGAGCATTTCGCCGCGCGCCACCTCCAGGTCGAGCCCTTGTAACGCCATGACTTCCAGATTGGCGACCTTGTAGATTTTGACCAGAGCATCGCAACGAATGAGGACGTCAGTGGTCATGGCGCTACCACCACCTGACCCTCGGCAAGGCCCCCTGTGATTTCAATCCGATCATCATCGACGATGCCCACATTGACATCCACGCGGCGTTCCACATCGCCATCCTCAGCGATCACGAAATAGCGACCCTCGAATTCACGGACAACTTGTAATGGCAGCCAGAGAGCATCAGCCTTCTGCTCCAGAATGATGCTCATACTAACCATATCTCCGACATCGTAGCCCAACTGCACCGGGGCTTGATCCAGTGCCACTTGCACAGAACCGTCGGTTGATTCAGTATCCGCGTTTCCGTACGGATACGGCAGTGCCCGAATGGCCCCTTCCGCGACCGGAATATTTCGCCCAATCGAGCTGACAGTGACGTCCATCCCAATAACCAGGCGGGCCAGATCTTCTGAACCTACAGTTGCACTAACGACCAAATCGTCCAAATTGGCGACAACAATGACCGGCTTATTGGCTTCGCTTGTGGTGCCTTCGAGGATCGAGACCGAGAGGACAGTTCCATCGATCGGCGAAGTAAGGCGCAACCCATCATATGTGAAATTGATCTCATCCAGCGCGATTTGTGCCAATTCCACTTCCTGCTCCGGAATGGCAATGTTGATCCTGTTCACTTCGGATGTCTGCGGATTTTGCAGGCGCGCCAATTCCAGCCGGAGCTGGGCGATTTTCAAGTTGGTCTGGGCACGACGGAGTGCATACTCATCCTGGCCAATCTCCAGTTCTGCCAGGAGTTGGTCTTTTGTGGCCACATCGCCGCGCCGAACGTATATCTTGGCAACGCGCCCATCTGCGGCAAAGGCAAGTTCTTGTTTGTCAACCGGGGTTATCCGCCCGCTGAATATCAACTCACTGACCAGCTCACCACGTTGTACTTGATAGGTTGGTTTTTCGGCAATGACCGGCAGTGGAATGGCCGTTGGTGTAGCCTGAACCGTGTCCGCAGATGCTCCGGAACATGCGGCGAAAAACAAAGGAAGCAGCATGAAAACCAAGAGGACGCGCAGAGACCGAATGGGAAAGTTCGGGTGGGGCATGCAGGTCACATCCTTTTTTCGTCAGGGGTGAGGACCGCCACCGAATATGCCGCCAGATTGAAATCCGCGGCCAAGGGCACCCCACTCAAGTGTTCAAATGAAGACCAGGGCATATGAATGGCACATTCTGTGGGATTATGGTTGATCACAATATATACCTCGCCGCCCCCAGGTTGCACGCGTTTGCAAATCTCAATGCCGGGTGCTGTGGCATAAGTGGTGACTTTAGCAGTCTCAAGCACTTGTGTCAAAAGCGCTTGTTGGGCGGGCTCATCCAGGTAGGTCCCCACGTAATACACCAGCCCATCGCCATACTCATTCATGCTGATCGCGATCTGATCATCAAGCCAGCCGTTCGATTTGTCATACCGCGCGATGACTTGAGCATTTTTCTTCCCTGTCAGTGCAAGCCGTTCAGCCCAAAGGTCCGATTTGCCTTCGAACCAACTGGCTGTAACAGGCACCGAATCTTGAAGAGCGTAATAATCCTCCACCTCGACGCCAGCCATTTCCGATAACCCACCTGGCTGTCGTTGTGGCAGCAGTGCATTATATTGATCCTTCATCCCAGAGCGGATCGTCAGGACCAGGTGTCCTCCCTGCGCGACGTATGCTTGCAGCGCCTCAACCATCGTTTGATTCTGGATCGATAAGGCTGGGGCGATCACCAGCTTATAGCTTGTCAGGTTTTCAATACCCATCAGCCCATTAGCCGATACAACATCTACGGGTACATTCAGCAACGCCAACGGACGGTAGTAGTGAGTAAAGTGCTTTTCATAATCGAAATCGCGATGATGGGGCTGCCATTTAATGGACCAGAGGCTATCGTAATCGTTGAGCATGGCTACACTGGCTTTGATCTCTGAACCCACCAGGATCGGCGAAATGGTCGCGAAGTCCCTGCCCAATTGCTGCGCCTCTTCATAGAAGGGTCGAGTTCGGCCGGATTGATCAACTAGGGTGCCGTGTAATTGTTCCTGCCCACCCAAAGCCGAGCGCCATTGCCAGTACAGTATCGCATCCGCCCCGTGCGCTACTGCATGCCAGGCCATTGTCCGCGCTTCCCCTCGATTGAGGGTTGTGTTGATCGGCTTCCAGTTGATGCTGCCAGGCTGGGTCTCGATCAGCCAGAAATTTTTTTGCTTGAAACCGCGGACCAGGTCATGGAGCACTCCCGAAGTCAAATAATCATGATGCCCCATCCCCACATACCAGTCCCAGGAGGCGATATCCAAGTCTTCGCTCATGGTGTAATGGTCGTAGCCGTCGAACCAGCGCATGAAATTATGGGTGATCCACACTCTTTCAGGTAGGTATGGCCGCAAGTTATCCACCTGGAGACGTTGGAAATTGCGATAGCTCTCGGTGATGAAGTGCTTGAATTCAAGCATCAACCCAGGATTGTGCGGCCCGATGGGGATCGGAATTTGCTGCCAGGCTGAGTAGGTCTGACTCCAGTAGCTGGTTGACCAATGCTCGTTGAGCGCATCGAGTGAACCGTAGCGAGTCTGTAAGAAATCCTGGAAGAGCCTTCGACAACGATCACAGAAGCATACGCGATGGTATTCATTATCGAGCTGCCAGCCGATCACGTTGGGATTCGAGCCAAAACGTTTAGCCAGGGCTTTTACGATCCGTTGCACCGCCGCATGAAATTCAGGCGAGTTGACACAATAGTGGCAACGGTTGCCAATCTGGGCACGCCGCCCATACTCGTCCACGGCCAGAAAATCGGGATGTTGCGCGGCTAACCAGGCTGGCGGGCCTGCCGTCGGTGTGCCTAGCACGGATACGATCCCAGACGAGGCCAGCTGACTGATGACACGTTGAAGCCAATCGAGACGGAACTCTCCAGCAGATGGTTCGAAGCTCGACCAGGCGAATTCGCCCATGCGAACTACAGACATTCCAGCTTCCTGCATCAGGCGGATATCTTCAAGCCAACGCTCCTCTGGCCAGTGTTCCGGGTAGTAAGATACACCAAGATGGAGTCGGGAGGCGGAGGGGAAAGCAGTATTCATTATCTGATCCTTACCAGTTTGCGGCGCAGCGCCGATGTGATTGTGGAAACTTCAGCCGCGACGATGATCATGGTGAAAATAATTGCCAGATTGGCCATGGATTGATCGGAGGTGAGTGGGATAAGCGGTGGCAGGGGAATGCCTTTTTCACCTGTAACGCGGAAGTAGGGCACAAAGAATTGTGAAGCGAGCATTCCAATGAGTGCACCAGCCAACGCACCGAAGGCTGCCAGGAAGGTATATTCCATCACCACTTGCGTAACGATCTGACGGTGCAATAATCCAACTGCATGCAGAACTGAAAATCGATACATACGGTCCCGTAATGAGGCATAGCTATAGAGCAACAATCCCAGAATCGCCATGGTGGCGGATGCCAGAAAGCCAACCGTCAATGTGCCGAAGATGCCCACGCGTTCCATCTGCCCGCGCTCCTCGGCGATAAGAATGCGAGCATCCTGGCCGACACTTGGAACCAGGTTGACAGTGCCTGGCAAGGCTTTGCGAATATCGGCCTCGCTGGCGGTGGGTTCGGTCTTTTGCCAGATATCATGGATCGGAACAAAGCCAAACAGGGAGGTGAGTTGTTCCAAATTGCCAATTACGGTGATACGTTGCTCCTCGTACACGGTCGGGAAATAATCGTAAACGCCGACGATGGTGAAAAGGGATTTGGTCTTAAAAATTTCGGTGGCGTCGACCTGGATGGAAATCTGATCACCGATTTGCAGCGAGTTACTCGTGAGAAACTTCTGCGAGACCAGGATGCCATCAGGAGCCAGCGCCAGCCGGTTCATCAAGCCGCCCAGAGGCTCCGAGGCCAGGTCAGCGCGCCACCATGCAACGAGTGGAAAATCAACGCGATCAATGGCCATGAAGCGCGCCAGAGTTTCTTCACCGCCGGCCAGGGTGATACGCGAGGGGTAGTTGCCTACCCGAGTTGCGCTTAACACGCCGTCCACTTTGCTGAATTCCTGCGGCGCAGCAACCCAATTGCCATCCGAAATACCCACATCTCCGGTCACTGGCAGAGGTGTGAAGGTCATGTCTGCACCGGCACGGTAATACATCCGATCCACCAGCCATTGGTCCAGACTCGCGGCCATGGAAAGGGTGTAAATACCCAGGGATAACGAGATAATCACCAACAGCAACGGACTGACATATTCATGGCTTTGTCGGCCCAGTTGACGCAAAGCCAAATGGGCGGTAAGCCACGGAGTACGGTTTGCCAATGCGTCCAACAGGCGCATGGCCACCGAAAACAGGCGCATGGTCACCAGGGCCGCCGTGATGACAAACAACGCGGGGACTACGATGAGCAACGGATCCTGATATAGATCTTCAGGCCGGCTGGTAATTACACTTGCCAGCGAGCCGCGCTCACGCATTTGCAGGTAGATGTAATAGGTGGGGATAATGAGGAGAAAATCCAGGTAATAACGATACCAGAATGGTCCCTGGGATGGACGCGACCATTCATGCTCCTCGGTCACAATACTCTGACGGCTGGCGCGCACGACAGGCCACAAACGAGAGAAAAGTGAGACACTCAAGGCCAGGAGGGTTAGCGGAAAGCTAAAGCCCTGCATGGAGACGGGTAACGGCGCCCGACCGGTGAAAGTTAGGAAGCTGGCGATATAACCCATCACTCGAGCGATCAACAGCCCAAAAACGATCCCGAGAGGATAGCCGATGACGAACAACAGCAACTGCTCCAAAAAAGTCAGCCTAAGGATGCCCGAGATGCTCATCCCGCGGCATGTCAATATGGCCGTTTCCTTACTTTGCCATTGAGCAATGATCGATGAAATGAGCAAAAGAAAATACAGCAGGATGGCAAAAGCGGGCAGGTCATACCCGAGCAGAATGATCGTCAGAACGTCGCTACGTTGAACAAAATCCCGCAACGGGGTGAGGGGTGGCGTATTGAGCCGTACATCAGGCAGGAATGTGGCAATCCGATCCTGTCCGCGTTGAAACCCGGCCAGATACGAGGCACTATCTTTGGGAATTATCTTGTGATCGTCGAGAATGACATACCAACTGGCTTCGCGTGAACCGGATGCGACCATCGGCTGGATAAATTTGACGTAATCATTTCGACGCACGAGCAGGGAACCCTTCAACTGTCCGTCTGGGTCGCCAAACCAGAACTCATCCTGCGGATCTTTGGCATGCCAGAGGCCTGCAACTCGAACGACGACCGGATCCACTTTTACGTTTGGGCGTACGATCATTTGATCATCGATTTGAATGCCCATTTCCTGCGCGAGGCGGTCATGCATCCAAATATCGAGGACCTTTCCAGAGATCTTGGAATCATCGATGGGCGCCCCTGCTTCAAGTTCCATACGACTGGCAATATCCGCCACATCGATGATACTGACGCTGCCAAGCAAGTCCCTTCCTTGTCCGTATAGATCACTACTGGGCACTGGCTGTAATAGCATGCTGCCACTGGAAATTTCAAGACCTAGTTGACGCAATGGCAGCGCTACTTCGGAGGAAAGCGCATCGCCAATTTGCCTGGACATCCTTTCCGAATCTTGTAACGTGAGGGGAGTCTGCGCAGATGGGAATACGTACACATTCGTCGAGAACGGAGGCCTGCCCGTCTCGCGGCTGAACTCGGCCAGATTCTGTTCAAGGATCACCCGATCAACTGCCTGGGAGAAGAAAGAGGCGTTGGTCACCAATCCCACAGACAATATGACTCCCAGCAAGGCCAGCAGGACCAATCCGCGGTGATACTGCTGACGCCGCGCGATCAGTAGAAAAAATCCGGGGAGCCGATCGAGCAAGTCCGTCCGGGAAGGTCTTTTAGATTCTGAATTAGCACTCGATATGAAAGTCTTATTTTGCAAAATATCTCTTCAGCTTATATACCATCACTCATCCCTGTTCCTGTAACACGGACACGCCATACGGAGGCATTTTCACAATTTCATTAACCGTGGTCCCACTAAGCAAATCCAAATGAGGTTGAGTGATCGGGACTTCCTGGGTTTCAACGGTATGGTTCAATAGGAACAACAATCGCTGATTGCCCTGCCAGCGCTCCGTCACTTCGACGCCCGCTGGCGCACTGAGTGCCGAGTGGAGCTCAGCAGATTTCAATGCCCAGTCCAACACCGTGTCATGCAGCGCGTCATCGCCCAGCGTACCCACATAGACTGCCTGGCCCTCTCCAAAACGGTTGAGGGTGATGGCTGGGGTGCCCGAAAAATATCCGGTCTGGTAGGTCGCTACCGATTGTGCTGTCGTTGTACGGAGCACATCAAACCAAAGTCGGGATTGTGCGGATTGAGTCTCCCGGTTGGGCAATGCCAATTCAATCAGTATGGTCGAATCAGCGGGCTGGACATCGTACTCATCCACCTCCACACCACACACCTCAGCCAGCAAGCCGGGTAGATATCGGTTCACGATCGCGTTCGCTTCATCCTTGACTCCTGAGCGCGCGGTGGCAATCAGCAGCCCGCCATTTTGAACGAAACTGCGCAGGCTATCGGCGGCCTCGTCGGGGAGAATATACAATGCCGGGGCAATCACCAGACGATAGCGGCTCAGATCCGCACCGGGCGGCACGATGTCCACACCGATATTGCGGCTGTGCAAGGCTTTGTAATAACTAGTGAAGAGAGCCGGATAGTGGAAATCAGTATGGTTTGGTTGGATCTGAAATGCCCAACGTGTATCGTAGGAGAGTATCATTGCGACCCAGTTGCGATTCTCTGCGCCCAGGAATTGCTCACCCGCACGTTTCAGTTCTTCACCGATGGTCTTGAGTTCGGCATAGCGGCGGCCCGGCTGTCCGTGCTGGTACAGCACACCATGCCAGAACTGTTCGGTGCCAAACCGCGCCGTGCGCCAGCGGAAGTAAACGATGGCGTCCGCTCCATGAGCAATGGCCTGGTAAGTCCATAAGCGCATCTCGCCGACGCGGATTTATCCCCACAGTTTGCCAGCCGCCGGAACCGGACTGCTCTTCCATTACCCAGAACGGTCTGCCCTTAAAGCCGCGGGTCGTATCGTGCCCGAGGGCAAGATAAGCGTGGTCTGCTTCCTTCGCCAGATGCCAGCCAGTGCGCGGATAGTTATCCCACGACACAAAATCCAGCGGCTTTGCCAGATCGAAATAGTTGATTTGGTCGAAACCGAAGCCCATGAAATTATGGGTGATAAAATGCTTCGGGCAAGCCTGCCGCAGGATGTCCACCTGCTCCTGCTGAAAACAGGAAAAGGTATCCGACATGAAACGGCGGAAATCCAGGTCAAGGCCGGGGTTGGGAACGCCGCCGGTCTCCACCGGAACAGGAATCTGCGACCATTCAGTGTAAACATGGCTCCAGAAGGCTGTTCCCCAGGCCGAGTTGAGGGTTTCCAGCGCGCCATAACGAACTCGTAACCAGTTCTGGAAACTGGCCTGACAGTTGGGGCAATAGCAGCGGCCATTCAGTTCGTTATCGATCTGCCAGCCGATTATAGTGGGATGATCCGCATAGTGATTTGCCATGGCGCGTGTGATCATGCAGCCGCGCTCGCGATAACCGGAATGGGATGGGCAGAACTCACAGCGATTGCCGTAGGTCAGGCGATGACCGTGTTCATTGACCTTGTATGCATCTGGCAGCATTGCCATCACCCAGGGCGGCGCAGAGGCAGTGGGTGTGCCGAGAATTACTTGAATACCATGTTGATGCAGTATTGCTATAGCGCGATCCAGCCAATCGAAATCGAAGCATCTGGAGTGCGGTTCCAGGGAACTCCAGGCAAATTCTGCCAAACGCACCACGTTGATGCCGGCCTCCGCCATCAGGCGGGCATCTTCCGGCCAGCGTTCTTCGGGCCATTGTTCAGGATAGTAATCAACACCAAAATGGAACATACGTCTCCTCCAATATATTTTCCACGAACTAGAACTCACCCTCGATTTTCATACGCGCTGTTTCCGAGAGATCATCTAGATTTGTGATTGGTTTGAGTTTGTACGCGAAACGATAGATACCGGGAAAGAGCAGAAATTCCTTGTGCACTTGTGACAGCCAGCCATCATCGCCGCCCACGCCCATATGCCAGCCATCCAAATGCAGGATAACTTCATCGCGAGGTTGCAGTGCGACGATGTGTTTTGCCTCAGCCAGATCACGGATCGAATAGTGCAGGGCATCAAAGTGCAGTTTATCGAGGCCGGTGACCAGCAAGCCATTCCCTTCAGAGTCGGTCAATGCCAGCCAACGCGCATCCTGATGGCCGCCACATTCGCTGGGATAAACATAGGGGGTGAATTGTTCGGTCACCGTGCTTTGGTAGCGTCCAACCGCGGCGCCGATCTTGCGATCCACATAATTCTCGTGCGGACCGCGTCCGTACCAGGTGAGTGTTTCCAGCTGAGCGGGCACGATCAACTCCACACCTACGCGCGGCACGAATGGCACGCGTTCACTGATCATTACCTTGTTGGAGACAGTAATCTCACTATTCCCATATACGCGGTAGATGATTTCGCTGTCAATGCCGTCCTCTTTATCTGCCGCGCACAGCCGGGAATGGACAATCATGGCTACCATCTTCGGGCTGTTTTGAACAACTTCGCAGGACAAGACTGTGCGTTCCAGCCTGTCCAGCCCGGTGGCGCGCCATTTGTGGATGGGTGCTGGGGGATTGCCCATCAGCAGGTCAACGTCTGTGGGGGCACGGAAATAGTTCTCACGCGGGCCGGATTTAAGCAGTTCCTGCCCGTGAGAGCGGTAGGCGGTCAGAAGACCCTCCGTTTTGCTAAAGACCACCTCGAAATTGGCGCCTATGACTGTTAACTGTTGATTTTCTGTCTTGAAGGTCAGGTCGGGCATCCCCGAGAGGGGAACTGCGGTTTTCGGGGAGACAGGGAACGGAAGAGTGAACTGCTCCCAAGCCACCTCGTGACCATTACTTGCCCAGGGTGTATCCGCCGCGAGAAGGAAGCGAATCTTAAGATGGTATTCGGCGCCCGGCTGGAGCTCCTCGGGCATCTGGAAATGTATCGCCAGTTCTCCTCGTGCTCCCGCCGTAATATCCAGCGGAGGCAGGTTTCCCGTTTGGATCAGGCAGCCATCTTCGGTGAGCTCCCAGGCAATATCCAGGTGGCGGAGGCTCAGGGTGTGATACTTGTTCCAGATAGTGAATCGGCCCGCGAGCACGTCAACAGCATCAATTCCCACCGGAGCCTGGACTTTCTTCACCTCAAAAGCGCCCGGATGCGGCGCCAGGTCTGGCCCGACGATGCCGTTGCAGCACATCTGGGGATCTTCGTTGGGTTGGTGGTAGTTGAAATCCCCGCCGAAGTCGCCACCATAGGCCCAATACTTCTGACCTTTCTCATTGGTAGCCAGCAAGGCCTTATCGTTCCAATCCCAGATGCAGCCTCCCTGGAAGCGCGGGAAGGCATCCACCATATCCCAAAACTTGAAGAAATTGCCGGTGCTGTTGCCTTTGGCATAAGCGTATTCACACATGATGACTGGACGTTTTTCGTTCACATCCGCAAGCACCTGCTTGATCATATCGAGGTTGGGATACATCACCGAGTAGACATCGCTCACCTGTGGCCCGGGACGACCGCTTTCGTAGTGCAGCAGCCGGGTGGGATCATACGCCCGGATCCAGGCGGCCATCGCGGCGTGGTGAGGACCCGTCCCCGATTCGTTGCCCAGCGACCAGAACAACACGGAGGGATGATTCTTGTCGCGCAGAATCATGCGGGTGGCGCGCTCCATGAAGGCATGCAGCCAGAGCGGGTCATTGCTCAAATCGTCCCACACACCATGAGTCTCGATATCGGCCTCATCGATCAAATAAATCCCGTATTCGTCGCACAACTCGTACCAGAAAGGGTGATCGGGATAATGGCTGGTGCGCACCGCGTTGAAATTGAACTGCTTCATCAGCTTGATTTCGGCGCGCATATCCTCTTCGGTGAGCGCCCGTCCGCGTTCGGGATGGTGCTCATGGCGGTCCACACCGCGCAGCACCAGGCGTTTGCCGTTGAGGAGAATGACGCCATCCTTGATCTCCACCTGGCGGAAGCCTACACGGCAGCTTTCGAAATCCACTGCCACGCCCTGTGGATCCCTCAGGGTCAGCACCAGGCGATAAAGATAGGGCGTTTCAGCAGTCCATTTGTGCGGGTTCACGATCGGTTGCGAAATGACCGCCCGCCCCATTTTGATTCCTGTCTGGTGGAGCATTCGATCATTGAAATGCGCGGCAAGTGGAGCGGCGAACACTGGTTGCCCATCGGCGTCATACAACATCGCTTCAACAGACCAAGCAGATAATCGCGGCACGGGTGTGATCTGGGATTCGATATAAAGGATGCCATCCTCATAACGGTTGTCCAACCCCGTGCGCACAATGTAATCCTCCAGGCAGACCGGCGGTTTGCTATACAGAATCACATCCCGCTGGATGCCGCTCAACAGCCACATATCCTGGTCTTCCAGGTACGATCCGTCGCAGTAGCGCATCACCTGCACGGCGAGGGTATTTTGCCCCGTCCGGACGTATGGGGTCACATCGAACTCGGCGGGAAGGCGACTGTCTTGGCTGTAGCCCACTTCCTGTCCGTTGACCCACAGATAGAAGGCCGAATCCACCGACTCGAACAACAGGTAGATATTGCGCCCCAGCCAGGATCGGTCGAGGGTGAAAGTATGGCGGTAACAGCCGGTGGGATTTTCTTTTGGCACGAAAGGAGGATTTGGTGGAAATGGATAGGCTACGTTGGTGTAAATGGGGATGTCGTTGAATCCCTGCAACTGCCAGTTGCCCGGCACGCTGATATTTGCCCAGCCCGAGACATCGAAATCTTCGGCCTGGAAACCGTCCGGCGCTTCTTCGGGACAGGGTGCGAGATGGAATTTCCACGATCCGTTCAACAGTTGCACATTTGGGGATTTTTTCCGGTCACAAGTGAAGGCCAAATCGGCATTTGGGTACGCTCCCATCGGCACATGGCCGGGGCGCTTGTTGCGTCCCGTGACCAACGGATTTTCCCAGTCTCTTAAAGGTGTCATCATAGTGAACTATCCTCCTCTGCCAGCGTCTTGAGGAATGCCTGGGCTTCTTCAGGATTTAGGAAGTCTGAGGCAGACACTGGTTGAATCACAAACAAAAACCCTCGTCCACCCAGGTTCTTGACGATGGTTCGCGCTCCTTCCGGGCTGACGAACACCTGGCAGAGCTTGCCGCCAGCCCGAATGCGTTTCAGTAAAGGTAACCACTCTTGAGGTGGCGGTTGCCCGTCCCCTGGAATCCATTGGATGCCACGCAACCGCCCAATGGAAAGCAGCAAGTCCAAGTGACGAATTTGTCCCTTGCCATCCAGGTGGTAGAAGCTGTGATCTAGGTGATTGCAACAAGCGGTCAGGTCAGGGAGCACGAAACGCTCGAACATGGCGGGAGAGATCATATAAGCGAAATCAGACTGCATCATGTAGGTCTTACCGTTTGACCAGACCGGCGTCCAACAGCTCGTACCCCGGCAGGCGGGACGGATGATGGTATCCAATTCATCATAGTAACGCAGCCATAATTGGGTGATAGCGCGAGTTAGTCTGTCCACTTCCTCAGGGCGGTCGAGCAAATCGAATAGCAATTCCTGAGTTCCGCGAAAAGAAGCCAGGATGTCGAGATTGCCACCCAGGTCGGTGTGCGAAACAGCCAGATTCCCGCCGTAGCGCTCCGTAAGAGCCGAGGTCAGTTCTTTTACCCGCAACCACCAGATATTGGTTGCATCGTAGGTTAAGTACAAATCCTCGAGGTGGACCTCACTTGATGGCGAAAACCACACGGTTTCGGAGGGTTCATATACGCTGTGAACATTGGCGCCCAAAAAGCCGGCAGCAATCCCCGGTCCAAAGTTCAACCAGTGCCAGGGGAAGGCATCCCCATAGAAATGCGTGGCAGCGAACAATGGCTCGAAACGGTCAATGATGTCGCCCGCGGGCATATTCAGGGGATAATTGCTCCAATACGAATGGAGGGGCGGCGAGAATTTTTCCGGCGAGATCGGGTCGGTCACCGCCAGATAGACCAGCGGACGATTAAGTTCCCCTGCCCACCAGGCCATTGTATCCAGTTCCACACGATCCCAATCTTCTTTGGTGAAGTTGATTTTCATCATCTTTGTCTCATTGGCCTTTAATTCTTCAACGATAACCTGTATAAATTCCCTGATTTATTGTGAAAGTAGACTTGTCGCAAGGTTGGCCGCCTGGCTGGCATCCGGGGCAAAGCCATCCGCCCCGATTTGCCGGGCATACTCAGCCGTCACCGGCGCGCCGCCGATGATGATCTTGGCGTTGCCACGCAGACAGGCCGCTTCGATAGCCCGGATAGTGGTTTCCATGCTGGGCATAGTGGTGGTCAGTAATGCAGACAATCCAATAATATTGGCACCTGATTTAATTGCCTCGACGAACTTTTCGGGAGCCACATCGGTACCCAGATCGATGATCTCGAATCCGGCGCCCTCCAACATCATTGCAACCAGGTTTTTGCCGATATCATGTAGATCGCCCTTGACAGTGCCGATGGCAACCTTGCCCACGGGTTCGAGACCGGAATTAACCAGCAGGGGCTTGACGATTTCCAATCCGGCTTTCATAGCGCGGGCAGCGGTTAACATTTCGGGGACGAAGTATTCCTCTTTTTCGAACAGGCAACCAACTTGGCCCATAGCCGGAATCAGGGCGGTATTCAGGATTTCTCCGCCGGTGATTCCGGCATCCACGGCGGCCCTGACCTCTGTCTGGGCTGCGTCCATATCGCCTTCAAGAATGGCCTGATAAATGTTTTTTAGTATTTCGTTCATGAGGATATTTCCTCTTCAACTGAATTTTTCGGATTTTTCTCGTTATTAATTTCTCAGCGACAACTTATATAAATTTCCGGAAGCTGGCAAGAGGCGAAAATTTTCCTCCAGGCCAGGATATTTTTGATTTGTAAATACTGGACGTCCTTCCTGCAAATAGCCTTTCAATTCGGCGACGAGGGTAGCCGCGACCTTCCCATCATTCCCGCTCGGCATGGCTTCAAGGAAGAGCGTGTTCGTCATACCCCTCTCAACGTGCGCGAGGTAGGCTGTCGTAAACAGTGCCCGCCAATCCAGGATGAACACGGCGTTATCGGCCATGCCCGCCAGGTACATTTGAGCTACCAGGCGCGGCTCTTTGAGATTCTTAACTGGGAAAGGATAGTCTTCGGTAACGAAATTGGCCACTCCATCTCGGATCGCCCGCCAACGTATGGCCGCGGTAGGCTGCACAACCATCGTAACGAAGAACAGCACTGTGAGCAGGTAA
>DATDRD010000473.1:0-5300 GCA_035291925.1 Anaerolineales bacterium | reverse complement strand
TTCCGCCCGCTGATGGAACAGATAAAAGGACCGATCCTTTATGTGCCGGAGATACGACTGCCCCTGAAAAAACTATTGATCAGTGCCGGAGGGCTGGGGTATGAAGTGGATGCGGAGAATCTTGCCTTTCAGGTGGCAACTGCCAGCCGTGCAGACGTGACCATCCTGCACGTTCTTCCACCGACCGATTTCGATTATCCAACAACCCGCGATGTGCGTGGGCACATGAAGGATCTTGCAGATACAGATACCTTGCTGGGCCGTAGCTTGAGGAAGGCGCTGGATATTGCCGAAACCTCAGGGTTGAATGCAAAAATGACCACCCGTCAGGGGAACGTGGTGGAGGAGATCCTGGCTGAGATCAAAGAAGGGAATTATGACATGGCCTGCATGGGTTCGGCGTACAGTGCGCATACGTTAAGACAACTTTATACGCCGAATGTCACTGCCGAAGTGGCAGAGGCCGCGCATTGCCCCGTGCTGACCGTGCGGCACATGCCTGTATAGTGTTGGAGAGTGTTTAAGTATTCACTACAAACCCGGTGTGTACTTGTTCTCCCATTCCGCGATCGCGGCGCGAATGGCGGCTTTGACCTCTGCATCAGGCACATCGTCAACGCTCGTGTAGCGGGTCAATCCAACATAGACAATCACACCGCCTTCGGGTGATTGCGTAAGAAAGACACCGCGCTCTTCGAGAGGTGTGCCAGCCAAATGCGCCTGCAGGATGGCGTCAATCTGCGTAACGATGCTGTTGCCTGACGCGGCAGGGCGTTCCTCTTTCGCGCTGGCGGAGGCTTTCGGCGCGGCAGGTGGTGGAACCGGTTTGGGAGTAGTGGGCCCGGGTGAAATGGGAGCAGGACTGGGTGAGGCAGGAGACGATGGGGTTTTCAGCGAAGGCGCGGGTGCAGGCGCGGAGCGTCCTTCCAACCAGGGGCGCATGAAGGTCAACATTTCGATCAACCGCCGGCGCTGCTCAGCGGATAACGAAGAGGTATCCGCCCGCGTGCCGTCAAGATCGAGTGTCAACAATCCATTTTCGTCCTTGATGCGCAGGAGACCGGGATCATCCACTGTAAGTTTCACAGGTTCCGGAAGAGGCTGATCTTTCTTCTGCTGCTCCTCTTCGGCTTTGCGCTTTTTGTATCCCTGGCTCCGGCCTTCGAACAAGCCGAAGCCGTAGCCAAAGAACATGGCCGCCGCTGCAATACCGGCAATTGCAAGGTATGTGATCTCAACCATTTGTTACCTCATTTGACAGTTTGGGCAGTAATGTGTGCTGCGCTGACCGACCATGATGCGCTCGATCTTGGTGCCGCACACCGGGCAGGGTTTCCCATCACGATCATACACCCGAAAATGATTTTGGAATTCACCGCCGCGATAGACCCAGTCTATGGATGCACCGTTGCGGCGAATACCTTCCTTCAGGACTCTGCGGACCGCATCCTGCAACGCCCGGGCCTGTTCCACCGTTATCGAATCGGAAGCGGCCAGCGGATGCAGTTTTGCAATATGCAGGGCTTCATCAGTATAGATGTTGCCCAGCCCTGCAAGAAAGGTTTGGTCGAGCAACAACGGCTTGAGTTGACGATGTTTGTTGTGCAATGCAGTGTGAAGCCATTGCGATGTGAAGCCCCTGCTCAATGGTTCGGGACCGAGTTTGCCAAGCACATTTTCCGGGTTTGCCGTTAACCATACGCGCCCGAATTTGCGTGTGTCGTTAAATACCAGGGATTTGCCGCCCGTTAATTTCAGTATCAATCGATCATGTTTTTGAGGCTCGAATTTGCTCTCCCTCATGAACAAGTCACCGCTCATCCGCAGGTGAACCAGCATATTGAACTCTGAGAGAGAGATGTCAAGATATTTCGCGCGGCGGCCAACACGCAGGATTTTCTGCCCTTTGATCTGCTCCTTGAATTTTTTTACGGACGGAGAAGCAAGCGTGCGCGACCATCGAAGATCAGCGTCGATGATGGTTTTGCCAGTCAGTTCCGGCTTCAGTTTACGTGCGATAGTTTCTACTTCGGGTAGTTCAGGCATAATTCAAAGGTTCTTATGGCGGCTTGAGCAGAGTTATTCGTTGAACATCTCGCCAACGCTGCGTCCCTCATGCGCGCGACGGATGACTTCACCGAGCATGGGGGCGATGGATAAAATGGTAATGCGTCCCTCCAGTGGGTTCATTTTTTCAGGTGAAATGCTCACGGTATCGGTTGTAATGATACGTTTGATAGGCAGGTCCGCCAGTGTTTGTGCGGCGTTTTTCGAAAAAACGGGATGAATGAAAGCGAGGTAGATGTCTCGCGCGCCGTGCTTCTTTACAACGTCCACCGCCTGCGCGATGGAACCGCCGGTATCCACTTCGTCGTCAACGATGATCACGTCGCGCTCTTGTACCTCGCCAATCAGAGTCAGGGCTTCGGCATGGGCATCGCTGCCTATGCGGCGTTTTTCAATGAAGGCAATCGGCACATCCAGATCAAGGGCGTAGTTGCGGCCTTTCTTTGCAAAGCCCAGGTCTGCGGCGACCACTGCGGGATCTTTCATCTGCTCCATCAAAGTCGCCTTGATATGGTCGCTGATCATATGAGAGGCTGTCAGCACATCGCCGGGCACGGAAAAGAATCCCTGTATCTGCCCTGCGTGAGGGTCGAAAGTCATGTAACGATCCGCGCCCGCGATTTCGATCATGTCGGCGACCAGGCGTGCCGTGATGGGTACACGCGGCTGGTCTTTTTTATCCGAGCGCCCGTAACACAGGTACGGAATAACTGCCGTGATGCGCGCGGCGGAATCCAGGCGAATCGTCTGAATCATGATCAGCAATTCCATCAGATTGTAATGCACAGGCGAGGAGGTTGTTTGGATGACATATACATCCTGCCCGCGTGCACTGCTCTTCAGTTTGACGAATATGTTTTCATTGGAGAACTGTATTACTTCTCTCGGGCTTAATGGTTGCTGGAGATAATTGGCGATCTTCTGTGCCAAATCAGGTGAGCCGGAGCCTGCATACAATTTGATCTCCCCGTACATTTTCAGGTCATATTGAAAATGATCTGACATCCTCTCTCCTTAATTCTTATCCATTCAAATCACACTGCGGAGAATGTTCATTCCGAGCTTCCATTCAGCAGGGACTTCACCGCTTCCCATGGGGAAAGATTTCTACTCAAAACCTTCTCAACGATCTCATCATATTGTTCCTGCGGGACGGTTTCGTGAAAACGAGTCATCAGTGCCTCCCCTAAAACCGCCTCCAGCTCGGACCCAAGCCTGGCGCGGTCACGAGCCGCCCAATCTCCGCCTTGGTGCAGGTGCGCTGCATGTTTTGCAATGGATTCGGCCAGCTCTGGAATGCCCTTGCCCTCTGTTGCAACGGTCTTGTGGATCGGCGGGATCCATAACTTTGAGTCAGTCGCTGGCGCCGTAACGGACATGGACCGGCCGTGATGGTGAAACACCCGCTGGGTGGGATGAGCAAGTTCGAGATTGGAGCGCAGCGCACGTTCCGTATTCTCCACACCGGGCCGGTCTGCTTTGTTAATAACGAGCACATCCGCGATCTCCAAAATCCCGGCTTTGATGGCCTGGATTTCATCGCCCAGGCCGGGCGCTTCCACAACGAGGGTGGTGTGCGCGAGACGTGCGATATCCACTTCGCTTTGGCCTGCGCCGACCGTTTCGATGATGATGAGCTCGAACCCCGCGGCGTCGAAAACCTGGGTCAGCGCGGCGGTGGTTTGCGCGATGCCGCCCAGCGAACCGCGTGTGGCCATCGAGCGGATAAAGACACCGCTGTCACCTGAAAGATCACGCATGCGGACCCGGTCACCAAGCACCGCCCCGCCCGTGAACGGACTGGATGGATCCACGGCGACAATCGCAACGCGTTTCCGTGAACCATCAGTTTTGCGATAATACAGGGCAAGTTGATTGACGAGTGAAGACTTCCCAGTCCCTGACGCGCCTGTCACCCCGATCAGCTGCGCCTTGCCGGTGTGTGGGAAGAGTTCTGCGAGCGCGGCGCGCCCCTCAGACGAATCGTTTTCCACCTGAGTCAATAAACGTGCAAGCGCGAGACGGTTTCCTTCAAGAACGGAATTTGTCAATGTCATCATGTCTTAAGAACAATTACGCATTACGAATTATTGCCATGCAACCCGTAATGCGTAATTCATTTCACTGCCTCACGGACATCCTTGATAATCTCGTCCGTTGATGCGCCCGGACCGTAGATGCCCGTAATGCCCATGTCCTTGAGGCGTGGCATATCTTCATCTGGAATGATGCCTCCCATGAAGATCTTGACGTGAGTCTGTCCATTGGATTTGAGCAATTCCAGGATGCGCGGGGCGAGCGCCATGTGTGCGCCCGAGAGAATGGATAAACCCACCACATCCACATCTTCCTGCAGGGCCGCTTCGGCGATCATCTCAGGGGTTTGTCGCAAGCCCGTGTAAATGACTTCCATGCCTGCATCTCGCAATGCCCGCGCCACCACTTTCGCGCCGCGGTCATGCCCGTCGAGTCCCGGCTTGGCAACCAGCACACGGATTTTTTTCTCGGTCATGGTTCCTCCATGGATGAATTCTGCTGTCATTATACTATGTCGGTGGATGTGCTAAAAATAGCCCATTAATTCCACGCATTTCGCAATGACATCGAAATTTCCAGCCTGTCCAGCGAGTCAGGCCATCTGTAAAATATGCTATACTTTACTTATGCAATCACAAACGGCTTGGTATCAATGGGCTGAATCCTTGCGTCGTCTTAGGCTGGATGGATTGGTTGCCTGGTTGCTTGAGGCAGGGGCCCCATTGACTGTGCTTGGCGCGCAGGCGGTTTATTTGAGCCAGCCTTTTATTGGCGGGAAACAATTGAATGTACTCGCTCACATGCTTGAAGAAGAGGAAGAAACCCAGGCCTTTGCCCGTTATTTGCGCGGGGAGTTGCCACAATGATCGCCCTGGGCCTGCTTGGTTTTGCCGCGCTGCTTTTACTTGGGCTCACGCTCTGGCGCCGCAGGTCGCCTGCGATACTACGTCCCATCGACGCGTACGAACGCCTCAACCGCGCGGTGGGTCTGGCGGTGGAAATGGGCACGCGCCTGCACATCTCGCTTGGACGCGGCAGCCTCGCTACCACGCGTGGCGGTTCCGCATTGGCGGGTCTTGCGATGCTGCGCAGGCTTGCAGAGCGCACATCCGCCAGCGATCGCCCACCCGTTGTTACATCCGGGGATGCTGCACTGGCGATCCTCTCACAGGATACACTGCAGTCCGGTTACCGCG
>DATDRD010000472.1:0-5073 GCA_035291925.1 Anaerolineales bacterium | reverse complement strand
CGTAAACAACGGCAAATGCCCTAATGAAATAATGTGCATCCACTGGGCGCGGTCGCCCTCGGTCAGGATCGCGGCTTCCCGGACAACGCTGGCGCCCGCCTTCTCGAGCACCATGTGCATGCCTTGCAAGGTGGAACCCGTGCTAATGACATCATCCACGATCACAACCTTCCTGCCCTTCATTAATTCGATATCTTTCTCATCCAGAATCAAAGTCTGAGGCTGGCCCGTAGTGATGGACAATGTCTCTGCTTCTAGGGCGTCGCCCATGTATGGTTTATACGTCTTGCGCAATACCACGTAAGGTTTTCTTGTTTCAACGGATAGCGCATACGCCAGAGGAATGGATTTTGCCTCCGCGGTGACCAGCAAGTCATATTCGGTATTCTTGAGTTTTTGAGCCAATTCTTTCGCACAGGCCTGGACGAGTTCCGTATCGCCCAGAATATTGAGAATGGCGATTCTCAAACCAGGCTTGATCTCAAAAAGACGCAGCTCGCGCTTCAAGCCAGCGATTTCAATGGAATATGTTTCGTATTGGGACATGCTTTCCGCTCCTGTTTGTCACTCTGAGCCCTTCGGCACGGCTTCGCCAGTCAGGATAAACCCGGCGAAGAGTCTCAGAATATATGAAAAGAAGATGCTTCGCTGTGCTCAGCATGACAGTTTTATTAGCTGAAATTCTCGGGCGTAGTTTATCACAATTCAACTTATAATATTCAGACTTCAGCCTTTGGCCTTCATTTCCTAAGGATGCTACCCGACCTCCGCCTCAACGACCATCTGCGATTGCGCAAACAACATCCATGCGGTTCCTACGAATGGACAGTCACGCGTCTGGGTGCGGATATCGGGCTTGAATGCAAAGGCTGCGGGCGACGCGTCATGCTCACGCGACGGGAACTTGCAAAGAGACTGAAAATCAACCTTACCAAACAGGAAGATGAGCGACACCCTGGGATATAAATTGGAGGAACCGTGAGTAATATTTCGATTGTAATTCCCGCGCTAAATGAAGAAATTTTTCTTCCACGTCTTCTAACCTCCCTCACGAGGCAGACAAAAAGAGATTTTGAAGTTATCGTAGTTGACGGATCTTCAACCGATAGGACCGTCGAAGTGGCGCGCTCTTTTGGCAACAGTCTCCCGAAACTTGAGGTGATTGTAAGTCAAAAGGCAAACCTGCCTCTCCAGCGGAACGCAGGCGCAAGGGCCTCGAGCGGAGAATGGCTGGTATTTATCGATGCTGACAGCATCGTCCTTCCCTACTTTATCGAACGGATCGAGTGTTTCATAGAAGAACAAAATCCCATGCTTTTTACATCCTGGTTTCGGCCGGATAGTGAGATATCGGGCGACGCGCTCTTTACTTTGATGGCGAATCTATTCGTGGAGGGCAGTAGCGTTTTTCATCGTTCCATTGCACCAGGACCGCTGGCGGTCATCAGGCGCAAGGTATTCGACCTTGTGGGCGGCTACAATGAAACGCTCACCTTTGGCGAAGACTATGACTTTACCCAGAGGATTGTGGCTCAAGGAATTACGCTGCAGATTCTTCGTGAGACGCTCTATGTGCTTTCCCTTCGGCGAGTCCGAAAAGAGGGCAGGCTGCGTTTTATGCGGCTCTATGCAAAGGCATCCCTGCTGGTTCTTTTTACAAGAAGAAATTTGCATAATGTCCCATCCTATATTATGGGCGGGCATATTTATGAAAACGGAAAAGAATATACCGGGCAGCCAACCATTGGCGAATAAACAGGGATTTCAGGGATGAACAAAATGTTCAGGAATAAGCCATGAGAACTTTATTTTCCAATCGATATCTCGATGCGTTTGCGAAAAGCATCTTTCTATTTGGAATGATCCACATCATTATCCTTATTATTCTTGCATTTCGAGATGGCCAGGGCGTCCTGAATATATTTGCCATCTTGGGCATTCATTCGTTCGTACCGGGCCTGGGAGATGGCCTCGCAAGCTTTATCCTGTCGTATTGTGTTGCCCTGGCAGTTTATTCCCTTGTGTTCTTATATTTGACGAATGGAACAAGGGAGGGCCGCGCCAACCCAGACAATGCCTAACTTCAACCCCACCCAACACAAAGATGAACAACATAATCCCTAACAAACCTCACATCGTCTTTTATTTCTCCGATACAGGCGGCGGGCATCGCTCAGCGGCCGAAGCCATCATCGAAGCCATCCATCTCGAATATGAAAACAAAGCTACAACAGAGATGGTGGATTTCTTCAAGGATTATGCCCCGCCTCCGTTCAACCGCGCGGCAGAGATGTATCCTTACATGGTCAAAGCCCCGCAGTTATGGAGCGCGAGCTTCCACGCCACTGACGGACGCGCCCGCGCCCGCGTCATCACTACCACCATGTGGCCGATCGCACGCCAGGCGGCGCGCGCACTGATTCGCAGTCATCCTGCTGATCTTATCGTGACGGTTCACCCCTGGGCCAATACATTTGCGCTCAAGGCACTTGGAAATCATCGTCCGCCTTTTATCAATGTCGTTACCGATATGGTCACTACTCATGCCCTCTGGTACGATAATCGCGCCGACCTCATTCTCGTTCCCACTGAAACCGCGCGTCAGCGCGCTCTCAAATGCAATATACCTCCCGAAAAAGTCCGCGTTGTTGGACTTCCGGTGGCAGACCGTTACTGCCAGCCCAGGGGAAGAAAAAGCACGCTGCGAAAAAAACTCGGATGGCCCGAGGACAGGCCCATCGTCTTGATGGTCGGAGGGGGGGAAGGGATGGGTCCGCTCGCAAAGACCGCGCGCGCGATAGACGCCTCGGGCCTGGACCTGGGGCTGGTCATCGTTTGTGGGCGGAATCAACGCTTGAAAGCAGGCCTCGAATCGGAGAAGTGGGAGAATCCAATATTTATTTATGGCTTCACGCGCGAGATGCCAGATTTTATGCGCGCTTCTGATTTCATCGTGACCAAAGCAGGTCCTGGGACGATCGCGGAAGCGCTCAACGCGGAACTGCCGATCATTTTGTATTCGAAATTACCCGGTCAGGAGGATGGGAATGTCACTTTTTTGCAGGAGGAAGGCGCAGGAGTTTGGGCGCCAAATCCGCAGGATGTGGTGCGCACGCTCACCCGCTGGATTTCACGTCCTGCAGAGCGACAAAAGGTTATTGAAAATTGCCGCCGCGCCGGAAACCCTGAAGCCGCACGTACGATTGCTCACATTATTGGAGAGAAGCTGGGGTTGTGAGTGAACGTATACAAGTAGACAAGTGTAGGGTCTTGTAATATCGTATCTCAAGAGTCTTGAAAAATCGTGTCTGTTGTGTCTTGAAAAACCGTACCTCTCGCAAGAGGTAAAACAGCACCTTAACAGCTTACGCAAACGCAAGTTGACGAGGGTGTTGAGGGTAGTACTTTGCATCGCGATGGATCTCTTTACGCAAGAAGCGATGGACGATGGAATGGACAAGTGGGTTGCTGGGGCACGTTGCCTGCGACCCGTTGACGATTTTGAATCTGCGGGAGCCTGTGCGATTTGTCAACGGCGTCAGCAATTAGGGGTGAGGCCAAGCGTAGCCTTGTTTCGAGAAGTGTGTCGCCCGTTGGCACCAACCGCGTGCCCATTGCCTCGGGCGAGTTCCAGCGAATGTACGTTTTACACCTGTAGCGCCTATTACAAGACATCGGCCGAGAACAATTGCCAAAACGCAACAACCGCCGCAATCCACGCATCCTCAAACGTAAGATGTCAAAGTTCAATTTGAAAGGAGCACAACATCGTAATTGGCCTCAACCTGCCCAATCCTTCGCTGACGCCGTTGTGCCCCTTATCTAAACAGTATTGACTTTAGGGTCCGAAATGGAAATCACCCGCTGTTCCGTTTCGCAAGACGATGATCAAGCATCAGCACTGCTGTGTTGCGCTCTTCGATCAGCTTGAGATTGGCGACGATCTCCGCCGCGCTCTTCTCTTCCTCTACCTGTTCGGTGATGAACCATTGCAACATCGCCTGTGCGGGATAATCCTTTTCCCTGAGTGCGAGTTCATACAGCGCGTGGATGGACTCGCTGACCTTGGCCTCATGCGCGACAACTTGCTCAGCCGCTTCGAGATTCGATTTCCATTCTGCTGTGGGCGCGTCAATCGCCTTGAGCAGAACCTGTCCCCCACGCTCGAGGATGAAATCATAGAACTTCATGGCATGTTCGCGTTCCTCATCTGCCTGAAGACGCATCCAGTGCGCGAACCCCGGCAGGTTTTTCCCCTCAAAGTACGCTGCCATCGAAAGGTACAGATACGCAGAGAACAACTCTTTGTTGATCTGTTCGTTCAAGGCATCTTGCATTGCTTTTCCAATCATGGGAATCTCCTTTTCTTCTATTATAGTCATTATTGGAGGGATAAAAAAAGATAAACGACACCGATCAGGATGACAATCCACATCAAGATGATTATCGCCGCGCCGACGATGCCCACGCTTCTATCCAGTCTTCGACTACGCTCAGACCAAGCTCGAGTGGCTGCCGTTGAGCGGGCGTCCTCCATCACCTCCGGCGGGATCAGCCGGACCGCCAGCCAGATGCCGCCCGGCGTGATGATCAGGTCATCCAGATAACCCAAAATGGGAATGAAATCGGGGATCAGGTCAATCGGGCTGAAGGTGTGCGCCACCACGAAAAAGATAAGCGCCTTTACATACCACGGCGTGCGCGGGTCACGCGCCGCGAGATAGATCGCGAAGGCTTCGGTCTTCAGAGCGCGAGCGCGGGTTTTTAATCTTTCCAACATGGTTCGTTATATACTTTCCATGTGACCATTCGTTTCTGATCGCTCGGTCTTTATCTGCGAGGAGATGCGCGATGAGTTCAAAATTGGAATTGACAATCCAGTTGCTTGACCATGCCTATCAGATGTTCAAAGACAATCTCCGCGGACTGTCTCTGGAAGAGGCCCTGTTTGTACCCGGCGGCGGATACCGGTCCGTACTTGGGACGTTGAAACATGCCGCTGGCTGGAGCCACGTGTATTGTTCTTACGCTTTCGATGCCCAACCGAAGCATTGGGCTCAGACTGATTGGCCG
>DATDRD010000471.1:0-2435 GCA_035291925.1 Anaerolineales bacterium | reverse complement strand
ATCGAGAAACGATCCCATAATATGGCAATTGGGCCAGAAACTTGTTGACAAATCTCCTCCATGAACCCCATCGCAGAGTCGCCGTGGAAGTTAGCATTGTCTGGTAGAAGGTGATAGAGAAACCTCAGACGCTTCCCCATAGGGCTGACGATAAGCGCACCAGCTACCGAGATGCGGCCATGTGGATCGCTTACCTTGATCACGGGTGGTTTGCCACGTGGCGCATAGGTGACGCGACTCGTAGGCGCGAGCATGAATCCGGCTTCATCAATAAATACAAGATGTCCGTTTCTTGAGCAAGTATCCTGTACGATTCGAGGAAATTCAATTTCCTTCCATTGCTTGATCACAACCTCGTCGCGCTCTTTGACGCGTTGAATCGGTCGCTGGAGAGTCCAGCCTAAGTGCTTCTTCAGGATTATTCGTGCGTGATAGCACGAAAAGTCGACGTCGAAATCTCTTTTGATGAGTTCGACTACTCGTTTGGCGGTCCAGATGTCATTCGGCCATCCATGAGCGACTGCACCTTCTGTGAGTAGTTCGCCTAAGGTCGTGAGTTGCCTGGACGTGAGTCTTCGTGGGCAGCCAGATCGAGGTGCATCATACAATGCCGCGTGTACGCCCGTCTGCTGATAGCGATTGCAGACGCGCCAAATTGTAGCAGCGTCTAGTTCAACTTTGGCCGCAACTTCCTGCACCCGATGCTGGTCGGCGCGGGCTAGCAAAATACGCGCCCGCCGCGCTATGCGCTGGGGCGTATGTCCATCACGAATGAGTTGATGTAACTCAACAGCATCTTGGGGCTTGAGTTGAAAGAGTTGTGGTTTACGACCACGCACGGCTTCGCTCCAGAATCTGAAAATGGCTTACTGCGCTTCGGACTTGCCGAACACGAAATATGGCCGCCTAATACCCCAAATTTGGGTGTTATACAGCGAAAGATTAACTCATCTACCATATTAAGTATAGCACGCCCATCAAGCTTTATTGCGCCGTATTGCCTCCATCTACCAGCAGCAAGTGACCCGTCACAAAGGAGGAATCATCCGAGGCCAGGAACAACACGGCCTGCGCGATCTCTTCAGGTTTGCCAAAGCGTCCCATTGGGATATATGCGCTCGACTCCTTCATCGCTTCTTGGATGGTCACGGGGTCGCTGCCTTCAAAATATCCTTTCTCGACCCACCTGTCCACAAACGTATCGCCGGGGCAGACCGCGTTCACACGGATATTCTCGCGCGCGTAATCGAGTGCCATCGCCTTCGTCATCATCGCCACCGCGCCTTTGCTCATCACATACGGGAATGCGTCCCTGCCTGCCACCACCGACCAATCCGAGCCGTTGTTGACGATCACGCCCCTGCCCTGTCTCTTCATATGCGGGATCACCAGTTTGCACATCCGCCAGACCGCGGTCACATTGATGGCAAGCGTATCATTCCAAACTTCTTCGGACGTTGTTTCCGCAGTTCCACTGGTGACGATGCCCGCGTTATTGAACAGGATGTCCACGCGGCCGAATTCGGATAGAGTCCGCTCGACGACGCGGGAACAATCACCGGCTTGAGAGTGATCCGCTTCGACAAATACGCATCGGACTCCTTTTGAGCTGATCTCGTTTTCCAAACGTTGCCCCAACTCCACGCGGCGTCCCGTGATGACCAGGTCCGCGCCTTCCTCTGCAAATAAGAGCGCGGTGGCTTTCCCGATCCCGGATGTCGCGCCGGTGACGATTGCGACTTTGTTTGAGAGTTTGCCCATGATTACCTCCGTGTAGGGGGCGGCGCGCTTTGCGTGCCGCCCTGGGCGAGAAGACCTCGCCCCTACAATGATTTCTTGTAAAACCGATATCTCTTATACATCTGTGCGCCCATATGATGCGCAAGCGGCCAGGTATCGACATTGCTTTCGCCTGTGAGTGAAAGATCAGCCCATTCATAACCGCGCGCTGAAGCGCGTTTTGCCATTTCGTCGAACAACAAAATTGCCACACCTGTATCCCAATATTCAGGCGGGAGGACCACACTCTTGATCGCGATGCACTTTGGCTTTGTGTTGCGATAACGCAGGTAACGAAGATAATCCCACGGATGGCGCAAGCCGTTGAGATGGATCAGCACTTCATTGAAGTTCGGCACGCCGGGAAAGAAGCCCGCGGGCGTCGCCGTGGCGCCGTGGCGACACTTGCCATCCACCTCGGCGAAGAGGATGAGTTCCATATCCGCGAGCGCGATCAGCGGATTGATCATTGCTTCGATATCCGTGCGCGTATAAGGGACATACCCGGGCATGTGTTTCAAGCCTTCATTTTGCAGATAGACAATCCGGTCTATCTCGCCATCCACATCCTTGATATTCGCGCCGCGCACTTTGAAGTTCGGATTCCGTTCGCGCACCTTATCCGCCAGCCGCGCCAGCCGCTGGACTTTGGGATT
>DATDRD010000470.1:0-5932 GCA_035291925.1 Anaerolineales bacterium | reverse complement strand
AATTTGCAGGAACATCTAGCGAGACTACGTCTCAGACTAACGAGATGAGATAAGGAAAGGGTCCAGGTTGTGGGAACAAGATAGAAGCGGTATAACCGTCTCTGTGTGTGGCATCGCCAGCGATGAGATGGCCTAAAGAGGCGCCCCAACAACGAGGACCCACGATGAGTATAACGCAAACTTCGCTGGCTGAAATCCTGCGTGAGCATGTGACGCTGGAAGTGGAAAGCATTGACTGCATGTACCTGAATGTCTACATTCCCAAGTAGCAACGGGAGACCGGAGCGAGCTGGTTTCTGAGACAGGAACGAAAGTATCCGGTGCCCTCTTCAGCAGCGATGGTGCCGATCAGTCGGGCCTTTGTGGCAGCGATTGAGACATATGCCAAGGCGCACCAGATCCCGATGCTCACCTTTGAGAAGGGGCAGCGCAAAGACGATGTTGTGGCGCCCTACCTCAGACGAGCGGCAGGACAGGAAGGGATGGTGCTGATTGGTAAAGCGCAGGAAAAGACGACCACCTTCCGCACAACCAAGGGATTTGGACCACGCAGCCAGGATCGCTATCCGCGCTTGCTGCGCACGACCGCCATGCTCAACCAGTATTATTTTTATGGGATTGATCGAGACTTTGGACCGTTCTTCTTCAAGTTCAGTTCGTACTTTCCGTACACTGCCAAATTCTGTCTGAATGGACATGAGGCTTCGCGTCTCAAGCAACAATTGGGGCAGGTTGGGATCGTCTATGAAGCTTTGGATAACGGGATCCTTTCGTGCGCCGACCCGCTCCAGATGCAAGTCTTGGCAGACCGCTTGTCGGCAGAGAAAATAGAAGCCCTGGTACGCAAGTGGCAAGCACGCCTGCCGCAACCCTTCACGGCCAGCGAGCGCGCTGCTGGGTATGACTACGAAATCTCCATCCTGCAAGCGGAGTTCGCCCTCACCCAAGTCCTGGATCGTCCGTTGACTGGACGGTTATTCTTTGAAGAGGCCATCCGCGAGAACCTGGATTTGGGTCGACCGGAGCACGTCCACCTGATTTTTGAGCGCCGTAGTACCAGGGCCACGCCGAGTCGCTTTCACACTCGCATTATCACGGAAGGAGTGACCCCAGTCTTGCGTGTGGACTATAAGCATTCTCGCATCAAGCAATACCACAAAGAAGGTCGCGCTTTACGCACCGAAACCACCGTCAACGACACCCGTGACTTTCATATCGGCAAACGGCTGAAGAACCTGCCCGCCCTGCGACAGATCGGCTTTCAAGCCAACCAACGTCTTTTGCACGTCCAAACCCTCAGCCACAATTGCCGCTTGGGAGAAGATGCCTTTCAACAGGTCAACCAACCTCAGACTGTTTCCGGCCAGCGGGTCGCGGCTTTGCGTTTCACCGATCCGCGTGTCCAAGCCTTGTTCAGTGCCCTCGTTGCTTTTCGGCTTCTGCCTCAGGGGTTTGCCAATCACGAGTTGCGAGTGTTGCTCGCTCCCCTCCTGGGCCTCGCCCCAGATCAATTCACCCCAGGCCAGATGACTTACCACTTGCGATGGCGCCTTGGCGCCACGCTTGCATGGCTTGATCGAACGCATTCCAGATACGCATCGCTACCAAGGTGACCGAGTTCGGTTGGCGCGTGGCTTTCTTCTTCACCCGCCTGTATGCCAGACTGATCCGCCCCGGTCTGGCACACATCCTCCCACAGGCGCCTCCATTGAACCACACACTCCGCTTACGTTTTGATCAACTCGATCTGGCGATGCACGTTTGGATCGCACAGGCTAACTTGACTGCCTGAAACTTGACTCATATTAATATCTCAATAGTTAAGCTTCTTTTTTGGATACTTGAGGTGAGCGCAGCCTTTTTTTCAATTGATTGTCAGGGACGCCTGCTTTACGGGCCTCCTGTTTCATTCGTCTCACATGCTTGCGCATTCCCCTGGATGTTTTTTTGAGTTTTCCCTTGCTTGTTTTTATTGCCATTATGTCAACTCCATATTTTGTCATTCGTATGCTTTACGCGAGAAGATTTCATCTGATACATTTTCTGTCGTTGTCCGATTCCTGTATTCAACGTATTCAGGCAGCAAGCGATCATACTCCTCGTCCATCAGAGGGGACGAAATCATGAAATCTGCGGTTGCCCGATTGCAGGCGATGGGAATGTTCCACTTTGCGCATACCTCACTTTCTTTGTCGATAAATCACGGCGGTCGCATCGGCACACGTGTCCATCATTCGATATGCAACTCGGCCACACGGCGGAAATGGAAACCATAGATGGCAAATGTGATCGCCAGCGGGAACAGGCGCGGACGCCGGAACAGAGTCCAGAAAAAGAGCCGCCAGTATTGGACGCGTTCGACGCCGCGGATGCCCAGTTGGTAAATGGAACGCCACAGGGCCAGGAAATACTGCGGCTCCAAATGGAATTTGATTCTCGATGGTTGATATTCGCGAAGAAATGTCAGAACGCGCTCGTAAAAGAATTTGGGCGCGTAGATCTGGTTGAGAATCTGGCGATAACCCTCCTGCAACGGATCCAAACCCATCCTGGGGATGATGTTGGTCGAGCCGTCCACGTTATCGCCCGAAAATTCATTTACCAGGCGGCCTTCTTTCTGCATGCGCTCGTACAGGCGCGTTCCTAAAGGGGCCTGCAGTAACCCGACCATGGCCGTCACGATGCCGCTCTTCTGAATGAAATCAATCTGCTGCTGGAAGATCGAGGGGGAATCGTTGTCAAACCCGACGATGAAACCACCCTGTACCTGGAGACCTGCACGCTGGAGTTGCTTGACGCTCTCCACCAGATCGCGGCCTTTGTTCTGGTTCTTGCCGCATTCGGCCAGGCTGTCTTCATTGGGCGTCTCGATGCCGACAAATACTGTGTCAAACCCGGCTAGCACCATAAGTTTGAGCAGTACTGGATCATCGGCCAGGTTAATGGAAGCTTCTGTGCTGAACGGCATACCGGTTTTGCCCTTCCGCCATTCAATTAAGGCTGGAAGCACTTCGGACTTGATCTGCTTCTTATTTCCGATAAAATTGTCGTCCACGAAAAAGATGCTTTTGCGCCAGCCCAGCGCGTAGAGGCTGTCCAACTCGGCAATGATCTGCGCTGCAGTTTTGGTGCGCGGACGATGCCCCAACAAGGCTGTCACATTGCAGAAGTCACAGTTGAAAGGACAGCCGCGCGAGAACTGAATACTGATTGTGTCGTAATGCTTGAGATTCGCCAACTGCCAAAGCGGGACCGGTGTTTGATGGATATCGGGGAATTCCGCCGAGGCATAGACGCGTCGAGCCTGACCCTGTTCCAGGTCGCGCAAGAACGGCGCCAGAGTCTCCTCAGCCTCGTTTAAGACAAAATGGTCCACATCCGGGAATTGCCCGTGTTCCATCGTGAAGAGCGGGCCGCCTGCCACCACTTTCACGCCGACTGTCTTACAGCGATCGATGACGGCGCGCGCCGATTCACGCTGTACGACCATAGCGCTGACGAAGACATAATCGGCCCATTCCAGGTCTTCATCCGTGAGGTTCGTCACGTTGAGATCGGCCAACCGTTTTTCCCACTCAGAAGGCAGCATCGCTGCAACGGTCAACAGACCCAGCGGGGGCGCACCGGCCTTCTTTTGGATAAACTTAAGCGCGTGTTTGAAACTCCAAAATGTGTCTGGAAACTCGGGGTAGACAAGCAGGATTTTCATTTAATGATCGGCTCCTTGATCGAATTCATCTCCTCCTGGATTGCGTTCCGCTGATTACCTTTTCAGGCATATTTAATTGGGTTACAGAACTCCTTTCGGGCATCGAAACTGCTGCTTGAATAGCTTCCACGATCTGTTGCTCAGCATTTACCGGAACTACGGTAATTAATTTGTGCCGCTCGGGCTGTCCTGCCAATTCATCTGCCAGACGCCCTGTACGGCTCAAAGCGATGACCGGACGGCCGTTCTCCAAACTCAATTCGATATCTTTCCTGGAAACCTCTCCACCGTTGATTAAAATCGTCACAGACCGATGCTCTTTGGACAGGATGGTTGCTGCACTGACAATCCAGGGAGACTCATCCCCAAACTGGCTGCCGGGCACAAGGATGAAATGGGAGTAATGAGACTCTAATTGCCAACGTTGTTTCCCCCACCATAAAAACTTTGTGCTGCGCGGGCCGCCAGGCCAGGTGACCAATTCTTCAGGTGTTACGCCAACCAAAGGGAATTCGTAACCATTCCGCGATCTTATCTGGCCGATTTCAGCCATAACCCCCATGTCTGTTCCTCCACAGATGACGACAGCTTTCATGTCTTCTGCGGTCCTGGAAATGGTTTGGATGGCCCGCCGCGTTACCTCCCCCTGTTGTTCATCAATCTCACCGCCGATCAGTACGATAACTGGATAACGGCCTTTCAAGCCCAATTCTGAGATGGCTTGCGCCAGATTCGAACGCTCATGAGGGAAAACGCAAAGTGTTTGCCGGTCTGGAAAATCAATCTTTTGAGTACGCATAATTACCTTTCTTCCGCATGTTCATGGTTTTCCTTATGAAAATAATTTCCGATTGGTCATCTGCCGGCTGTGGCTGAACCACTAACTAATAAATTCACCAGAGGCATACTTTCCTTTAGTTTTGAAAACTGGCGAAGTTTACCGTGCACAAATACGATCGCATAAGCCAGTAAGGTAAGCAAATCCATAACGATAAAGAGCAAATTCAGTTTCATTGTCTTTTCTCCTCGGTATTACTTAGAAACGATAAACATGATTACATCATCCGGATACTTATTTTCCTTTTCTGTCTTTCTTATTCGATCCAGGAGAAGGATTCGGACTGACTCTGTTAATGCGTCCCATTTTTTCTCCTTGCTTTTTGAAATCATTGAATTACAGGTTGGACTTGTTCCTGGCGCGGTTTGCCATAACTCTTGCAACTATCCATATCCATCGCCTGGGAAGCCAGTTGGGGGAGTGGATTACCAGTCTCGAATACCGGCCCGCCAGCATCCTCCCAGCGCATGATGTTTGCGGCTTCAATCTCGGTTCCTTCCAATTCCGGCTTTGCCAATTCAAGCAGGTTGTCTGATGAGTTTTTGCCATGAATTTGTTGCCTGAAAAAATAAGACAATCCGTGGTTGGATGATTTATTCTTCATGGTCATCCACCGGGGCTATCATTGGCGAGGAGTTGTTCCTTGAGTGATGCCTCTTCCAATATCGCTGCGACTGGAAACTGGTGAGGTTCATACGCAGTTTGAAGTTCTGCCTCCTGGTATTCAACGGGAAATAATACATCATCAGGACAATAAGGATAGGGAGGTACCCAGTCTTTGTTTGGAACAATAAAGTACCCGGGATCGAAATCCGTATAACGATTTCTTTCGTTGCTGTTGATATATAGAAATCCTGAGGCCCTGGTCAGATAACGAACCACGCTCATGGGCACAGCGACAAGTTGCTCCGGGAGCCTGGCTTTGCCATCCGTCAATGAATTGAGCTCGTGCCGCCGATCGGCGATTTTCCCCTGGATGGTCATGGCAATTACGCGCCGATTGTTTGGATTAATAATTACCTGCTTTACAACCCCGGAGGGGCCGTCCAGAAAATAAATGGTTTCTCCTATGGTGGGTTGTAAGAATGGTTGGTCCTGCAACTCCAACTCATCTCCTGAGACGCGCACATGATTGATCACACCGCGGACGTTTGGATTACTGGCCGCACACTTCTCTGCCGACAATTTCACATTTTCATCGCTCACAATACCATTTAGAGAGACCACCCCATGCGATGCACCTGTAAAAAACTTGCAATCGTAACTGTGCTCCAATTTTCCCAGCGAGGCTGCAACTTCGAGGGTGAGCTTGTCGTCCAGAACGAGATTATTTTGAATTCCCAGGATACCGGGAATCGCCCGCATCGCAGTTTCAATCCGGCTCT
>DATDRD010000469.1:0-7772 GCA_035291925.1 Anaerolineales bacterium | reverse complement strand
CAGCGACGGTTACTCCATGAGGAAGAGATTTATTCGCGCTGAGCGGATGCTGAGCAAAGCGAAGCAGAAGACGAAGCGCACTCGGCAAAATAGCCGCTTCGTCTGCGGGGCTGTCGCCCCTCCGCTCAGCGCGAGGATCCTCCTTTTATCAATCCTCATCCTCACATCCTGTGCACCTGCAACCGCAGAGAAAACGGGGTCAACTCCAACGGCGGCCATCGCGGCTGCAACGGCGACCCGGCCCGCGGTCCAGATCGACGCGCAGTCAAGGCCAACGATCGCGCCATTCCGATTCGTCCTCCCAACTCCTGGAGCGGAACCGGTCTCTGGATGGCGCCCGCCTCTTTATCCGGTACCCTGGGCTGTCTCCGCTTACGACCATTTTTACTTCGCCCGGCCTATCGCAGCGGACAACGTCAACTGGCCGCTGGCGGAATACCGTTACGGAGGCGTGTTCTTCGCTCCAAATATCGTGCACACCGGCGTGGACATCGACGCGGAAGAAGGGACAGCCATCCTTGCTGCCGGCTCGGGCACGGTAGTCTCAGCCGATTGGGGTTTATTTACGGAAGTACCCGGCAACATCACGGATCCTTACGGACAGGCAGTCGTCCTGCGTCACGACTTTGGCTATAAAGGTCAAACGCTTTATACGGTCTATGCACATATGAGCGGGATCATCGCGGTGGTTGGTCAGCATGTGGAAACCGGGGATGTGCTTGGTCTGGTCGGTGACACAGGCATAACGACCGGACCTCACCTGCATTTTGAAGTGCGGCTGGGCGGCAATACTTTTTTTAATACGTACAATCCCGAACTATGGATGGCTCCGCCGCAGGGCTGGGGTGTGCTGGTTGGGCGGCTAACAGATGAAGATGGAAAGCTGATGAATCAGTTTCCTGTTGAGGTGCGACCAATGCCCTCTGAAGTTCCATTGCGCAAGGTGTTGACGTATGCTGTCGGCGCGGTGAATGCAGACGCGTATTATCAGGAAAATTTAGTGTTGAGCGACCTGCCCGCCGGTTTATATAAGATCGCGTTCGAATACAAGGACAAAAATCTGCAATTCTGGACAGATATTTACCCGGGCCAGGTCACGTATTTCACGTTCACCGATGAAGACGGATTTAAGGTCCTCCCGCCGCCTGTCCCGACGTTGGATTTCTTGCCGGGTACATCAACGGCAATACCTTAACATACTTCGTAAACAAATTATTGACTCGGCAGTCAAACTAGCGTAGAATAATTGTAGCAGTTTTAGACACAAGGAGTCTACCATGGAGTTTGTCCCATATCGCTTAATGCGCAATCAGCCAAAAGAGTTACGTAAAAAACTCGAAAAACAAGGTGAACTGGTCATAACAGTAGATGGGGAACCAATGGCGATCATGCTTCAGGTTCCGAAAGGAAGCCTGGAAGATCTCGTTATGCTCGTCTCGCAAGTGCGCGCACAACTTGCCGTTGCAGGAATTCGCCAGAGCGCAAGGCAAAGCGGAAAAAATCAGATGACAGATGAAGAGATCAATTCCGTCATCCAGGAAGCACGCGCCAAACGACGAACCAAACGGACAAAATAATGCGCATCGTGCTCGACACGAATATTCTGGTCAGCGGCTTGCTTAACCCAAATGGCGCGCCGGGTCGAGTCGTTGACCTGATCCTGGGTCAGCGCTTGGTCTTGTTGTATGATGATCGCATACTGGGAGAATATGAGGACGTATTGGCGCGTCCGCAATTAGAAATTCCCCAAGATCGGGCAACGGCTGTCATGAGTTTTCTTCGTCTCGCGGGAGAACGTATTTCTGCACTTCCCCTTCGCGCCGATCTTCTCCCTGATCCCGATGACCTGCCATTCGCAGAAGTGGCTATCTCTGGAAAAGCAGAAGCATTGATTACTGGTAATCTAAAACATTTCATTGGATTGGATAATTACGAGATTACGATCCTTTCGCCCGCCAGGCTAATCGAGCAATTAACATAAGCCACACCAAAATTGGATTTTTTGCCAGTAACTGCAACTGTTGTACCGTAAAGTAGCAGGAAAATTTCCTTGACTTTCAGAACATCTGTGCTATACTTTCGCCTACACAATTTTGACCTTTAAACCTTGTATTGGAGAGTAATATGTCCCCTCGAAAATCATCCAAAGCCGCCGCTGTTGAAGAGCAGGTATCCAGCAATAATGTGGATGGCGCCAAGCGCGCCGTGCTCGATAAAGCCGTCGGCGATATCCTCAAACGCTACGGCGACGGTTCCATCATGCGCCTGGGCGAGGCCCATGGCATGGTGACGGAATCCTACCCCACCGGCTCATTATCCCTCGATATTGCGCTCGGTGTGGGCGGTGTTCCCCGCGGACGAATCACCGAAATTTACGGTCCTGAAGGTTCAGGCAAGACCACCGTTTGTCTGCATGTTGTTGCTGAAGCCCAGAGGATGGGAGGTACGGCTGCTTTCATCGATATGGAGCACGCCCTCGACCCCGTCTTTGCCGCGCGCGTCGGCGTGGATATTGACAACCTGCTCGTCTCACAACCCGACACGGGTGAGCAGGCGCTCGAGATCACCGAAACACTCGTCCGTTCCGGCGGTGTGGATGTGATCGTCATCGACTCTGTCGCCGCGCTCGTTCCCCGCTCTGAAATCGAAGGTGACATGGGCGATGCAACCATGGGCGTGCAGGCACGTTTGATGTCGCAGGCACTTCGTAAGCTTTCAGGGGCGATCAACCAGACCAAGACCGCAGTCATTTTTACCAATCAGTTGCGTCAAAAAATCGGCGTCATGTTTGGCAACCCCGAAACCACCACAGGCGGGCAGGCCCTCAAGTTCTATGCATCCATCCGCCTCGACGTGCGCCGCATCCAGGCCATCAAGGTCGGTGATGAGGTCATTGGCAATCGCACACGTGTGAAGGTTGTCAAGAACAAGGTCGCTCCACCCTTCCGCACCGCCGAGTTCGACATCATGTTCAATGAGGGCATCTCCAAATCAGGGGATGTGCTCGATCTCGCCACCAAGTTCGAAGTCGTTCAAAAGCGCGGTGCTTTCTTCTCCTATGGTGACATCCGACTCGGTCAGGGACGCGAGAATGCCAAGGATTACCTCCGTCAAAATCCGGATCTGATGAACGAGCTTGACGCGGTCATCCGCCAGAAAGCCTTGAGCGGAGAGATTGCCCTCCCGTTGGAGATGGGCGTAGGTGACGCAGACGGAAGTTCTGACGAAGAATAGGAATCTAATTTCTTAGAGGCGGACGGCAAATCGTCCGCCTTTGTTATTTAAGTATGTTATCCTTCGCATCATGCTGCGCCGTAACCTGCTCACCGTTACACTATCTCTTCTCCTCGCCTCAGCCTGCTCCCCCGCCCTCACCGCAACTCCCTTTCGCCCGCCGACGTTGCAGGCTCCACTTATCGAGCCGACATTCATCATCAATCCAACAAAGGAAATTGTCATAGTTCAATCCACTCCCCTGCCAACCATTTTTCCAACAGTAGATGCTGAGGGATGTTCCAGCGATCTCACGTTTATCGAAGACATCACCATTCCTGACAATTCGTTCATCACCTTTGGCTCTACCATAGATAAGCAATGGCTCGTTGAGAACAGCGGCACATGCAATTGGAACTCTCAATATCGTTTGAAACACATCGGTGGAGCGGTGCTGGACGCGCCGGAAGAGATCGCCCTCTATCCCGCCCGGGCGGGAACACAGGCAACGATACAAATCCTTTTCACCGCACCTTTTACAGATGGTGTCTACGAAAGCGCCTGGCAGGCACATGACCCGGATGGAATCGCCTTTGGTGACCCAATCTACGTCAGGGTTGTCGTTCAGTAAGGAGTCAAAATGACAGCAACATATTCGGTGAACGATCATTTCACCAACAAAGATCCATCCGTCCGCGCACTGTATGATCAATTGCTGTCAATTCTGCGTACTTTTGGCCCGGTTATTGAAGACCCCAAAAAGACATCCATTCACCTCAACCGAAAATCTGCGCTGGCAGGTGTGGAAACTCGCAAAGATGGTTTGTTGCTCAACATCAAATCTGATCATCAGATCATGAGCCCGCGCATCGAAAAGGCTGAGCAGATTTCTGCAAAACGATTCCACCATAAGGTGCGAATCTCCTCACCAAAAGACCTGGATGAGGAACTCAAAGCCTGGCTCAAAGAGGCATATCTTCTTTCAGAGTAGCCATGTCCCCCAAAAATGATTTTCTCCCCGTTTTCGAACACCTGAAAAATATCCTGAAACCTTTTGAGCCGAAACTTACCGTCACGGCAGATACGCCAGGCGCATATTCTCTGGATGGTCCATACAGTGAAAAGTGGAGAAAGCAGCTTTTCTTTGGCTCTGCCCAGATCAAAAAGAATTATGTTTCTTTCTATCTGATGCCTGTCTATATGTTTCCCGACTTATTGAAAGACATCTCTCCTGAATTGAGAAAACATATGCAGGGCAAATCGTGCTTCAATTTCAAAAAGGTCGAGCCGGAGCTTTTCAAAGAACTGGTCGAGCTAACTCGCAAAAGCGTCGAGCGATTTCGTACATCAAAGGAAAGTGGCGAAATGTAGTCCCCCTCCAATTTGAAGGGGACTTTTTCATCTCAGCTTCTATAAAATAGCGGCTTGAAGACGTGCAACAGCCTGCTGCTCGACTGCGCTGATCTTGAGCAAAATATCCCTCAGGTTGGCGCGCAAATCCGCGGTCTGGGCACTGGATAGCGGAAAGTCAGTTTTAGACTGCAACAACAATTCGTTTAATCGTGCGTTGATCTTCCTGATTTCTGGTAATCCAGACTCGCCTTCGTTGATAAACAAGTCATGCTTTTTCTGGATCAATTTCCTGCTCTCGCCAAGAAGAGGGACATCGTCGGGGAGCAGGGCATCCGCAAAGGTAAGCCATAACTTATAACTTTCACGGAACCTCTCGGCAGATTCTTTCAATGCCGGTCTTTTCAGAATTTGCGCGGCCTCGAGCAGGAAATCAGCATACAAGCCGCGCTCCGCGCCGTCCGCCGAACCCCACGTCATCACCCAGTGATAGGCTCCCGGCTGGACCGGTGAACCCGCCAGCGCATGATACATACGGGCTCCGGGACCAAAGAATCGCTCCCAGCTTTGTTTATTGCGTGTGTTGACCATCATCGCGGCGAGTTTTTCGTAGGCGGCGAACCCGAAATTATCACGCGCGCCGCGCGGTGGTTCTTCGGTGAATAAGTTAATAGCCTGGCAAATGCCCTTGTGCACCGCGGCCGGCAGTTTGGTCGCCTGAGGCGCATCGAGCGTCATGATCCGATATTTATCCTCTTTGACGCGGCCACGCGCCCTTGTCAAATCTGCCATGGATAGCTGCAATGGCCGGCTCGAACGATCTGCAACGGTGACCGACTTGCCGTCCGTTTCAACAGCCAGGATCGGCATCATGCCCCACATTGCATTGTCAGGATTGAGACAGTTATATGGCAGGCTGAACTGATCTGCCCACACGAGCGGATGGAGTCCGCTTTCAAGCGCATTCAGCAGATTTTTCTCGGCTACATCCTCCTTGTTCGTTTGCCGCAGGTCCTGAACAACTCCCAAACGTTCGAGAATGGTTGAAAAAGGATTGAACGTATTACGGGTGAGCATTGCAGCATGCGGCAGATATCCTTTGTATTCAAATGTAAAATACCCGAACGTGATCCCGCCGCTGATGCCCAGCAACAGCGCTTCTGAATAGGGCCGGCCAGTATGAGGCGCTTTGATCCCCTGCATGGCGAACGCATTATGGATGCTCCCTGTCTCCCAATGACGACCGGTAAATTGACGTTTTGGTTTCATGGCTGCCTCCAAAGTTTGAACTTTTGGCATTATAAGCACTGGATGTTTCGGGAATAAAAATTAGCGACCTACTTTGCACTTTTTGATTCCTGACCTCTCACCTACACTTGACCATAATCTGCGCTTAATCCAAAACCGGCAATTCCTGATAGAATGGAACACAGAAAGCCCTGACGGGCTTTTTTCATGCCAGTCCAGGATACCCAATCTTAATGGTTTACAACTTCAAACTCTTCTGGCGAACAATGTATCGTTCGTTCTTCGCCCCAAAAAACACGCCAGCACGTCTCACGCGCAAACGAATTACATTCCTTCTCCTTTTTTATCTTGTCTGGCCCATGGGGTCACTTATGCACTGGTTCTGTTTCTTCTTGGATGATATCCTCTTCCCCGGGCACAAAACACAACCCATCGAAAAACCGCTTTTCATTTTGGGGAATTTGCGAAGCGGCTCCACCTTCCTCCATCGCCTGCTTTCACGCGATTTCGAGACCTTTACCAGCCTGACGATCTGGGATATCTACCTCACTCCTTCCGTCACACAAAAGAAGATCACCCAGCTCGTCTCGCGTATGGATAAAAAACTGGGCGGGCATTTGCATCGCCTGCTGTACGGGTTCGACCGCAGAACGCTTGGCAAATTCAAAATCCATCGCATCTCATTCTTCCAGCCTGAAGAGGATGAGAACATCCTGCTTCATATCTGGGATTCATTCTGGGTCAGTTTCCTGTTCCCCTTCGTGGATGAAATGCCAAATTACCGGCATTTCGATGAAGCGCTCACGCCTGAGCACAAACGCCGTATCATGGCGTTTTATAAGTCCATGCTCCAGCGGCATCTCTATGCAACGGGCAAAAAATATTTCGTCGCCAAGAACCCTGCTTTCAGCCCCAAGATCGAAACGCTTGTGGAATTCTTCCCGGAGGCGCGCATCATCTATCTGGCGCGCAATCCGCTGGATATGCTTCCCTCCACCGTCTCATGGATCAATTACGCGCGCCGAGTCTTCACTGACCCACAGGAGACGTGGCTTTATCTGGATGAGATTGCGGATTTCACACAGCACTGGTACAGCCATCCACTGAAATATCTGGACTCGCATCATTCCCCCCGACACCTGATCCTGAACTACGAAGATTTGATCCAACGCCCCGAGCAGGTTCTGCGCGCGTTCTACGAGCAGTTCGGCTACCCGGACCGGCCCGGACTCGAGGTCATCGTTGACGAGGCCGTGAAAGAGACTCTCTCCTTCAACAGCGATCATGCGTACTCCTATGCAGAGATGGGCTTTACCCGCCAGCAGATCATTGAGTTATATCCGGAGATCTTCGAACGCTTTGGCTTTGACAAGCGCGAGCACGAGTTATCAGACAGGAATGCGCAAATTGCCAACATCCATGCATTTGAATAAAGAGTAAGTCAGCGTGACATAACCTTGTTGCGATTGCTGGCCTGCGCTATATAAATAAAAAAAACCGCCCGAGAGAGAGAAACTCTTCGGGCGATTTCATTATGTTACTGCGACTTCTTCGCTCGCGTGGACGTTTTTATCGCAGCTTTTTTCGTTGCAGCAGCTTTTGCTGTTGACACTTTCCTTACACGGGGAGTTTTCTTTTCTTCAAGGACCTCTTCAGGTTCTGCCTCAGGTTCAGCCTTTTCACCCGTCTGGTATTCCTCTTCCCAATCTTCGGCAAATTTCAGATTGATTGCTTTATAGCGTGCCATCAATAGAACTGCACCGGCAATTGCCATCAAGGCCGCGACGATACTTGAGTAGCTTATTCCCAGCCCGGGGATTTTTGGCTGGTCGGGGCGGAAGAATTCGATCAGCACACGACCGGAGCCAGCCAGCAAAAGCCAGCCTGCAAAGAGCGCTCCAGGCTTTAGATCCTCTTTGTAGCGGCGGGACAACCATAACAGCAGGCCTGCCGCGGCGAAG
>DATDRD010000468.1:0-7235 GCA_035291925.1 Anaerolineales bacterium | reverse complement strand
CTTTGGATCGATGGCGGCCATAGTTACGATTATGTGCATGCAGACCTGGAGAATTTCGGTCCGCATGCGCAGGTGATCGCCGTGCATGATTACAAGAATCCGGCATGGGCGACGATAGAAAAAGCGATCAACGACTTTATTGTCGATCATCCCGAGTGGGCGATATCAGAGGTCGTTGGGATGGTGGCTGTGTTGAGAAAGAGTGTTCTTCAAAATCCTGTTGGTCGTGCTTTCGAGAACATAAGCGAGGCTTGATGATTCCAAGATCGAGAGCGGTTGAGCAATTACGGAATTTATACGCGGGACAAACGGCATGGATCGTGGGGAAAGGTCCGAGCCTTGAGCATCTGCGTGCCGAGTATTTCGGTGACGGGCCTGTGATCACGCTCAATCAAACCGTTCTGATGGTGCAGGATCTGGGTTTATCCAATCCGATCTATTCGATCCAGAAGGATGGATGTGGAGCAACCTGCGAGGATGCCAGGTGCATGAAATGCGGCTTTCGACCACCGATGGTGTATCCGCATGAGGGTGTGACCGTGATATTGCAGGAGCCTGAGTATTCAGAGTTCTGCCTGTGGGAGCATGAGCGGCGGATGTGGGTAAACGTGCAGGAACTTGGTTTCGAGCTGGAGAGCGAGATGGCCATCCGCATGGCGATCCGAATAGCGCAAGTGATGGGATGTGAGAGGATCATTTTTCTGTGCTGCGATTCATTGACGGATGGATCATTGGAAACCTTCGATGTGATTACGAAGGAGGTTGAGTTGACAGGTGCAGGTCAATATTATGCCTACGTCGCTCCGCTGGTGATCGCGGATGTGGAAGAACTTCCGCATGAATTTATCATGCCTTGTTTGGAAGAGGCATAGGAGAAATTCATTATGAAACATTGTTTCATCCCAAAAGATAGTCAAGAAAAAAACCCAAAAGAAAAAGGAGAGTGAAAAATGGCTGAGTTTGTTTTCAATATTTCGAAGGGACGGGTTGTATCTTATGTGCAAAACATCGAGGACGGCTCACCGGCAAATTCCCGTTTGAAGATTATCCCCATTGAAACATCGGGAATCGAGACAGATGCAACGCTCAAAGATTACAACGATCTTGCTGCATTACTTGCAGGAACATCGAATGAACAAACAACAATGGGACGCAAGACATGGGCGGCGGCTGACCTTACTATAACGGTTGATGATAGCGGTGAGAAAGTTGACATCGATTCAGCCGATATTACATGGTCTGGTGCAACGGGCAATGCGATCAGTGCATTGATTGTCGTGTACTTCCCAGATGGCGTGACTCCCGGCGCGGATAGCACTGGTATTCCACTCACGAAACATGATTTTGTTGTAACACCGGATGGCAGCGATATAGTTGCTCAATTGGCCGCTACTGGATTTTTCAGAGCATCGTAATAAATGACCCTGCCTGCCTTTCGTTCCAAGGGCGCGTATGGCGTAGGGACCACATCCTGTGTTGCTGCGGTCCCTACAGGTGGAAACGCGCCGCAAGCAAATGACATCCTGCTGATCGTGGTCGAATCAAGCGATTCAACTACTGCGGCAGGTACTCCTAACACGCCTGCGGGCTGGACAAAATTATTCGAGGAGACTCAAGGAGATGGTGCTTCTGGTGTTACTACATTTACAATTTTTGGGAAGCGCGCGGGGGCGAGCGAAATAAATGTAACAATTGACGGTGTTGGCAACCACTGCTCTGCCACAATGTTTGTGTATTCCGGCTGTATCATGGCAGGTGATGCGTGGGTTATAGGATCAGGCGGTGGCTGGACTGCAAATCCGATTGTAATTCTCGATATGAATACCCCGGTAGATGATTGTTTGGTTGTTGTCTGTGTTGGAACGAGCTATGATGCTAATAGCAGCACCCGATTTTCAGCATGGACGAACGCTAACTTATCCAATTTAACCGAGCGTGAAGATAACACGACGAACACTGGGGCAGGAGGCGGGTTCGGTGTGGCTGATGGAGGTAAGACAAGTGCAGGAGCAATTGGAAATACAGAAGTCACACATGCCGGGACGTTGATTGGTGGCAGAACTGTCCATATTGCATTGAAGCCGCCATTAAGTGGTACGGCAGTTGGACAATCTATTGAAACAGACGCCTCACAAGTACTAGGCAGAATAAAAAATAAAGCCGCCGCACAAAACACTGAAACAGATCTATCGCAAGCATTCAACAGATTAAAGACAAAGTTGCTTGGTCAAAACGAAGAGACTGACTTAGCACAAGCAATTGCAAAAGTCAAACAGGTTGCAGTATCGCAGGTTATTGAAACTGACCTGGCGCAGATTATCACGGTTGGAAGCAATGAGACGATTGTTCCGGTTAATCAAATTGTTGAAACCGATGAGGCACAAGCGTTGTCTGTGCGTAAACAGATTGCTCTGGCGCAGGCGAATGAAACTGACTTAGCGCAGGCATTGTCTGTGCGTAAACAGGTTGCTGTAGTGCAGGCGAATGAAAGCGATGCGGCGCAGGCAATTTCCAAAACGAAAATCAAGTCAATATTGCAAGTTTCCGAAAGCGATGAGGCGCAAGCGTTATCTGTGCGTAAACAGGTCGCTATGACGCAGGCGAATGAAAGCGATGCGGCGCAGGCAATTTCCAAAACGAAAATCAAGTCTATATTGCAAATTTCCGAAAGCGATGAGGCGCAAGCGTTATCTGTGCGTAAACAGGTCGCTATGGCGCAGGCGAATGAAAGCGATGCGGCACAGGCAATTTCCAAAACGAAAATCAAGTCTGTATTGCAAGTTTCCGAAAGCGATGAGGCGCAAAGTATTCAGAGACTAATAGGAACGCTTATTCAGCAGGTTGAAGAAACAGATCTGGCGCAAGCCTTGTTCCCAATGAAGCGTGTTTCAATCACACAAGCGGTTGAAATCGAAGGTTCGCAAGCGTTCGGGATTGTGAAGGTCAGAGCCATTGGGCAGGCTGTTGAAACAGATGAAGCGCAAAGTATTTCAGAGTTTACGGGAACATTTATCCAGCAGGTTGAAGAAACAGACCTGGCGCAAGCCTTGTTCCCAATGAAGCGTGTTTCAATCACACAAGCGGTTGAGGTTGACAGCTCTCTAATATTTACGTACATCAGCAATATCGCCGGTGAACCTGTCCTGGCAAGCGCAAGGCATAAGATATTGGCTGGTTCCAGAGACACAATACGAGCCAGTCAACGAAGGACATTACATGGCTGACAAAATCATTTCAACCAAACAACAATCACTAGCCGAGATCCGTCAATGGGATTTCGATTTCACAGCCGATCTGGTAACGGGAGTGACCGTGGAGAGCGCGGAAGCCGTGCATATCCCACCGCGTGGCGGGACAGCCAGTACACCTGAGGTTGGAACGATTTCGAACAATATAGTCCCGGTGCAATTAGGTCCTTTGAGCGAAAAGGGCTGGCATACCCTGAAAGTGCTGGCTACACTTTCAGACGACGAGGTGAGCGAGCTTCGTGTCAGAATCCCGGTTAATTTTTAGATGGAGATATCGAATGAGCATTTATCTTTCTGAGCTGGTTGAAAGGTTGGCGGATGATGTGCCCCCGGAAGATTCGGTTCCATCGAACATACAATATGAGAAGGCCGTGCAGGATGCGATCCGTGATTTCTCGGAGCGCTGCGGGTTGGTGCAGATCGCGACGTTGAATATCGTTCCGGGCACCGCGACGTATGACCTGCCGGCAGATTTCCTGAAGATGATCGCGCTTGAGAGTTTCGCTTCAGCCGATGGAGTGCTCATTTCTGCACAGGGTCTCATCCCGATCAGCGCGAATTGGGAGGAACAGCACACGATCCGCAACGGGCAGATCACGTTCCATCCCACTCCCACCTTCACGATGGCCAGGGAGATGCGGTACAAGGCGGCATGGATCGGCACGGACATCGAAACTGAAAGCTCGGGCGATGAAGCCGATACCGACTATGAGACGATGGGCGAGCGTGAAGCTAGGATCGTTTTGTTGAAGGCTCAGGCAAATGCGATCGGAAAGCAGGCGAATGCATTGAGCGGGCAGGCGCTGAAATATTCCCTGGGCGCTGTGAGCGTGGATAAGGGATCGACTGTCGATGAGAAGCGCAGGAAGGTTGATGCGTTCAATGATGAATATCTCGCGGCTTGCGATAAGTACAATGGGCAGGTTGGTTTTCAAGGATGAAGGCTGAAGGATGAATTGGGACCAGATTGCTGATGACATGCGTGCGATACGAGCGGAGAATGAAGTCAGTCTTGCTATTCGGCGCGGGGCTTCGGCGCTCACAGCCCAGCCGATGCGGATCGAGTATGCAGGCTCACGCGGCTTCCGGCTGCAGTCCGATGCGGCACAGGCCGCACAGCAGGCGGTGTTCATCCTGGGTGAGCCCGATATGGATATCGCAGTCGGTGACCGGTTGACGTACACGAATATTTTGCTGCAGGTTGTGTTCATCCAGCCGAACCGGTTGGCGTGCACAATTGCGGAAGCGATTGCGGTGGAATGATGAAGGCTGAAGGATGAAGTATGAAGGATGAAGGATGAAAACTGGTTTCGAATGGGTTGTGTCGCCGAAGGTGATTGCAAAGGGTCTGGACGATTATGGCCGGAAGGCTTTGATTGCTATTCAGGCCGTGGCGAATTACTGGGGGCAGCTCGTCCAGAATGAAGCCAGGGAGAACGCGGTCTGGGAAGACAGGACCGGCAATGCACGCGGCGGGCTGTTCTTTGCGGTGGATGGTTTCGGGCTTGGAACGATCACTGGCGAAGTGACCCCTGATGCGAAGAGCGAGATGAGTGATGTGGCTGTGGAAAGCGGAGATAAAGATACGTTGATCATCACGCTGGCGCACACGGTTTTTTATGGCAAATTTTTGGAAACATCGAACGGCGGTCGCTATGCAATCATTATGAGCACGATGGAACAAAATTTTCCGAAATTGGAACGAATGGTACAGGAAGTATTCAAAGGATGAAGGCTGAAGGATGAAATCATGCCTACGCTAAAGCAACGCATTGAAGGATTTTTCAATCCGCCATCAGCGAATGGTGAGACGACCGCCGCGCCGGTTGCACAACAGTCCATTGTGGCCGAGTACCAGAAGCTGAAATCAGACCGGGACCGGATGGCGATCATCAAAACATGCAGGCAGATGTATGCAACAGATCCACGCGTGAAGAAAGCACTGCGGATGTATTCGACGGACCTGGTGAAGGCCGGATTCCTTGTCAAAACAAAAGATGAGCTGGCAAAGCAGATCGCAACGGAGCTGCAGACACGGCTCGGGTTGAATAAGAAATTGCAGGACGTGGTGCGTCTGACCGGGCGCGATGGTGATTCGTTCTATGAAAACGTCGTCGATGGAGAGTTGAACATCGTCGAAGTGAGCCGCAAGCCCACCCTGAGAATGCGGCGCAACAGCAATAACGCGGACAAGCTGGACGATCCACAACGAGCTTTTTATATGGTGGATGAAATGTACACGGGCTTTGGCATCCCGAAAGATGCGGTCTTTTTCCCCGAATGGCAGATCATCCATGCGCGCTGGGAGCACGACGATGAGAGTCGTTACGGGGTCCCGATGTGGGCATCGGCAACGGGATCATTCAAGCGCGTGAGCGAGGGTGAAACGGATATGGCTGTGCGGCGCAAGGTCCGTGCGGGCATGAGATTGCTGCACGTTGTGGAAGGAAATGAAGCGGATGTGAAGACTTATAAGGAGATGAACCAGAAAGCGCTGGATACTCCGACCGCAGCGCATCTGGATTTGTTCTCGAACAAGCCCAGCTCGATCACGGCAATCCAGGGCGATGCGCACCTGAATGAGATCAACGACATCCTGCACCAGGTGGCGACGATGTTCGCGGCGTCAGATGTTCCGATGGAGCTGGTGGCATACGGCGAGGGACTCAACAGGGACATCCTGGGCGAGAAAAAAGACGAGTACGATGAATCACTCGACGATGGAAGGGAATGGGTCACAGAGGAGTTCCTGAAACCATTGCTGGAGCGCCAGTGGCTGTTGAAGGGAATTTTGCCTGCCAATGTGAAGTATGAGATCGTCTGGCGCCTGGCGAAGAAATTGACGCCGGCAGACCTGCGTGACCTGGGCGATGCGCTGGCCAGGCTGCGAGTGCTGGGCGTGAAGGAGGAGATCATCCAATCCATTGCGGCGCTGTATCTGCGGAATGTGGATGTGGATATTCTCAACTCGGATGGTATCAGCGCGGAGCAGTTCGCGAAGAGTTTGCAAGGAATTTCAATTTAGTGATTTTCCACGAAGAACACTAAGGAACACGAAGGAAAAAAATGACTGTTTTGTTGCCGCACATCGAACTGACCGAAAAGACGAAGGCTGACAAGTTAATTGATCAGTTGGATAAGGTCGCGCTGGGGCGGATGTATCAGGCGTCGTATAAAGCGCTGATACGGTTGCAATTATTTTTCACTGGCAGAACGCATGAGCTATTATTGGACTTCGGCGAGACGGCTCAGGCGTTGATCCTGAAGAAAGCGGGCAAGGAACAGGTGCTGGATGGGACGAGCGGCTACAGCGTCCAGACTGAAATGCTGAAGATGTGGGGAGATCTGTTCAAGGAATGGCAGGACGAATTGCAGGCGGTGAGGCGGGAGGCGGCGAGTATCCCGTTTGGTGTGCTGGCTGTGATGCACGAAAGATTGGTGATGCCCGCGTTGAATGAAAGCCATCCGCAGATTTCGCAGATGTCGCAGATTGAAGAAGCACAATCTATTGGCGGCGTGTTCGAACGGCAGTTGCAGATACTACTGGATATCGCAGCGGAGCATTTGTATGGGGATGGGTTGAATCTCTCCGCACGGATCTGGAAGTGGGATCGTGAGAGTCGTGACGGGATCAACCAGGTGCTGATGGATGGGATCGCAAATCAACGAAGTGCCTGGGATATTGCAAAGAACTTGGAGCAGTATCTCGGTGCGAATGAAGATTGCCCGCGCTGGACTTCGACGCGATTGTATGGCCGTACGAAGACACAGATCGCTGCAGGCGACACGACCGGATTGGTTTCGAGACCATGTGATGGACGCGGCGTTTCGTACAACGCTTTACGCCTGGCACGCACGGAGATCCAGAAGGCGCATGCGCTGGCCACGGACAGGATCATGGCTGCCCAGCCCTGGGTAGAGAAAGAGAAATGTAATCTTTCGGCAGCCCATCCTGAAACGGATATCTGCGATGATGTTGTTCAGGGA
>DATDRD010000467.1:0-2639 GCA_035291925.1 Anaerolineales bacterium | reverse complement strand
CACAAGATAGCCAGCGGTCTTGCGCCAGTCCACTTTGCGGAAATGAGTATCAATCTGGCGGCCGCGCAAAGGACCGCGTTCCTGAAGCATTTTGATTAATCGAAGTTCGATGGTGGACTTCTGGGGGACGTATTCTGTAATTCGTAATTGGTAAATGACATCCGCTTCCTGGCTCAGTCCCGTTGGCAGGAACAAACTGACGACAGATGCCAGGGGCGAAAGCGTGGCCTCTGCCATCGCTTCTGCCAATACGATCTGGGCTTGAGTCATTACAGGCACAGGGTCGACGAGTTCGATGATCTCTTTGATTTCTGGAACCGACGGCTGGTCAATGAATCGGAAGACCACGCCTTGGACAGTCTGTTTTCCAAAGGGAACGATGACGAGATGCCCAACACCTACTCTCCCCAAAAGACTCCCAGGAACAGCATAATCAAAAATCCCCGAAACGGCAGGGACGTTGACGACGATTTGAACGAAGTCGGTCATTGGGATGATTGTATCTTGAAAATTCTTGGATGCAAGTCGGAACTAAAATGGGATGGGATTTAAATGCTTTCAAAATCACCGCCGCGGCGTAACCGACAACTGACGAATAATCGCCCGTCACATCGCCTGAGATGGCGTGGCGTAAGACCTGCACTTTGTCCGCGCCGAGTTCGCGCGAGGCCCACATCACGGCGGTGAAGGCGCCGAGGCCGCAGGCAAAGCCTTTGCCGGCGCGCTCCACGTCGAATGCGCCTTCGGGATTGAATGATTCGATTTCATTCAACATGGCGCGGTCATACGTCAATGCAATTTTGTGATTATAGAAGTGGGATAAGTCCGTGCTGGCGGCCAGGCCGATGATGTCGTCGCCTACCTGGCCGCCAATACCAAACTCTTCCGTATCGTCAAACGCAAACGAAAATCCGCACACCCTTCGCCGCTCGACCTGATGCCTATCTTGACAGTAGCAAAACTTCCTTAACTTGTGAGCGATGCACGTATCATAAAATCCGGTGAACTTGCGCATCACTAAGACCGCGGGATTCCTCGGCTCTTCACCTGCAAATCATCTCGCCCACAATGAATCAAAAGAGCCTGACGCTTTTTTGCATCAGGCTCTTTTTAGTTTAGCTCATCATCGTGACGTTGGTCGCCTGGGGTCCCTTGGGACCTTGTTCAACATTGAATTCGACCTTTTGTCCCTCTTGAAGGTTACGGAAACCGTCGCCTTGAATGGCGGAGAAATGGACGAAAACGTCCTTTCCGCCTTCACGCTCGATAAAGCCGAAGCCTTTGTCACCATTGAACCACTTGACTGTACCATTTATTCGTTCAGACATTGTATTTGCCTCCTTTGGCAATATAAAAGTTTTTTAGGCGTCTTGTTTGTTCCATCGGAGGGTAAAACAAAAACAACCCACGGATTCAAACCGTGAGCTGTCGCTGTTCTTCTAACCAACGTAACTTACCGTTATCCTACTAAAATAATAATAACAGACTAATCAAGATGAGTCAATCAATTTGAGGGGCAATATTAGTGATGCTGTCATTGTGAGGAGGGCGTAGCCCGACGACGCAATCCCCAAATTTGTTGGAGATTGCCACGCTCGCCCAAAGGGCTGCTCGCAACGACATAACAAAGTGTATGTTATAGTAGCCGGAAATTTCTTCAAAACAGAACATCAACCATGAAACGATTGACCGGTATCCTGCTCATTGCCATCTCTGCTGCTTCATTCGGGACTCTTGCCATCTTTGGGCGTTATGCCTACGCAGATGGAATGGACACCTTCACCGTGCTCTTCCTCCGTTTCACGATCTCCGCCTCCATCATGACCTTCATCCTGCTCCTGCGCAAAGAGCATTTCCCACGCGGACGGATTCTTCTCCAACTGATCGGCATGGGCGCACTGGGTTATGTGGGTCAATCGTTCATGTATCTGACCGCCATCAATTACGCGTCTGCTGGTTTGGTGGCTTTGCTCCTCTATCTATATCCGTTCTTCGTGATGGTTCTCTCTGCCATCGTTTTTCGAGAACAGGTCACACGCGTGAAAATCATTGCGCTCGTTCTTGCTTTATTCGGCACCGCGCTCACCGTTGACCCCGCGGGCGGACAGTTGATCGGTGCGTTGATGGCGATCACCGCAGCGGCGATCTACTCTGTCTATATCATCGTCGGCACGAACGTAATGAAACATGTCTCCGCCGTACAATCCTCCGCAATCATCTTTGCGTCGGCAGGCACAGTCTTTGGAATATTTACCGCAATCAATGACGCACATTTTCCAGCCAGCAACTCGGGCTGGTTCGCCATGAGCGGCATTGTGCTGGTCGCGACGGTCATTCCCGTGGTCACATTTCTCGCAGGGCTGGAAATGATTGGTCCCACGAACGCAGCCATGCTATCCACGCTGGAGCCGATGGTCACGGTCCTTTTGTCGGCATGGTTATTCCAGGAACGATTGAACGCCATCTCATTATTGGGTGGCGGGTTAATTCTGGTCGCAGTCATTTTGTTGACCCGCAATGAACTCCGCCAAACAGGACCAGCAGAAATTTAAGCACAGGGGAAATGCTATAATCATCTTATGAATTTTCTCATCACAGGAGCCGCGGGATTCCTCGGCTCTTCTCTTGCCAACCAACTC
>DATDRD010000466.1:0-2454 GCA_035291925.1 Anaerolineales bacterium | reverse complement strand
TTCGACTCGATTGCGGATCTGGGCGGTGATGTGAGCACCTACACTCGTCCTGAGGTAACTGCTGCTCCCCAATAATTTCAGATAGTCTCACCGGGGAAAGAAACACGATGGCGGGCGCATTGCGCCCGCCATCTCTTTATGCCAAATGTCATTGCTTCGTGGCGCCACGAAGCAATCCACTTCTCACTAGGAGATTGCTTCGTCGGGCTTGGTTTCGATACGTGGCGCTGCTGGCGCCACTACTCAACCAGCGCCCTCCTCGCAATGACGGCTGGTATTACGCCTTGATAATCCCCTTGCGAATTGCGTAACGAACAAGCTCCGCGCGGGAATGTAGGTTCAACTTCCGCATGATGTTTTCACGATGACGCGCTACTGTCTTTGGGCTAATCACCAATGACGCGGCGATCTCTTCATTACTTGCACCTTCTGCGAGATAAGTCAGCACTTCATGTTCGCGATCGGTTAGATCAGATGCAGTTTGGTCACTTGATGGTCGGCCACCGCTCAAAAAGTCGCGCACGAGCAGTTTCGCGAGCGATGGATAGAGGTAAACCTGTCCCGTTGCCGCGGCGCGGATGGCAGTGAGAAGCTCTTCCGGGGCAGCCCGCTTCGGGACATAGCCTGACGCACCCGCTTCCAACATCTTGAAAAAGTATTCTTCATCCTCGTGAATGGTCAATGCGACGATGGAAACATCAGGGCACTGTTTTTTGATCTCACGTGTCGCGTCGATTCCAGACATATCCGGCAAGCCGATGTCCATCAGTATGACGTTTGGTTTCAGCCGTATCGCTGCTTCAATCGCCTCTGATGCGGTGCCTGCTTCGCCAATGATCTCGACGTCACGTTCATTTTCGAGGAGCATTCTCAATCCCGAACGGACAACCGCGTGGTCATCCACTATTAACAGACGTGTGGCCATCTTTCACCTCAGGATTTGCTTCCATTGTGATACGGGATCAACGCTTCAACTTGTGTCCCATAGCCCGGACGCGACTGAATGGATACATTGCCGCCCAGCAATGCGGCGCGTTCCTCCATGCCTGCCAGCCCGAGAGTGGGGCGGCTGGTGCTTTTCTGTTGCGCCTGGTCCAGATCAAAGCCGACCCCGTTATCCCAGACATGTATGCGTACATTTCTTTCTTCAAAACACAAACGGATATTTACATGACTTGCCTGTGCGTGTTTGATAACGTTATTCAGAGATTCCTGAATGATCCGGAAAATCGTAATTTTCACCGCGTCGTCCAGGTCCGTTTCCTCGCCGGTAATATCCACCCTGATGCTTATGGAGGCATGCTCCTGAACCCTGCCTGCATACCAGCGTAACGCGGCGGATAGACCGAGATCATCCAGATGCGAAGGGCGCAGATCTGAGATCAGGCGTTCCAGTTCCTTGAGCGAATCGGCTGTCAGCGTTTCAAGTTGGTGCAGAGTTCTGATCCCATCCTTGTTGCGCGTGCTTAATCTTCCAGAGAAGCCGCGCAAACCCATGCCAATGGCTGTCAGGGCCTGTCCTGTTTCGTCGTGCAGATCGCGCGCAATGCGCTGGCGTTCTGCCTCCTGTGCGGAGACCACACGGCGGAACAATTCACCGCGCAAGGTTTCGCGCTGCTGGGATTCCTCCAATTGGGCGGTTTGCAGTTGGGCGATCTTTCTATCTGTTTCCACTTGAAAGGCGCGCAGAAAACGGATCACGAACACAGCCGCTGCAACCGCCATCGCCGCGCGGAACAACTGGATCGGAAAGCCAAAAAGGTTGATGAATAATTCCTGGTTCAAAACTGTGGAGGGAAACAAGGGTGTGCTGCGCGTGAATAATTGCCCGAACAAACCATACCAGCCGAAGGTGATGGCTGCCCACAACGCGTCCCGCCCGAAGCGGATCAGCCCCGAGCGGCGGAACGCCCGTTGTTGTACGACCAGCCCAATGGCAGTCAGAAGCGACGCAGGCATCGCCAGAGTGTAGCGTGTCCACACATCCGCGACATTCCACAACGTTTCACCAGTATATTGCCCGCTAAAGTTATAAAGCCCGAAAACCCAGACGGCTTGAAGCCCGAGCGGGATCAACAGGAGCAGCCGTCGAGTGATTTCGGCGTCGGCCAAAAGAAAACTCCCGAAGGCTGCCAGCGAAATGAAAGAGAAAGCGAGGGTTGCCAGTTGTGTGGCCCACATGATCGACAATTCCAGGTTGGTGATGGGATGGCCCATGAGCACGTACATCTCCATCCACTCGTGGGCGGCATGTACCAGGCCAAAGCCTGCCAGTGGAGGCAGGGCTCTGCGCAAACGCACATCAGAGGCACGGCCTCCTTCTATAGCGACCAGCAGACCCATGCTGAAAAAGGCCAGGCCATAGATGAAGTAAATAGGAACGATGTATGGTACGCCGAGGATCAAGATCCGCCTCGTTCTTCCTTGGAACTGCTCCCGTTATTTATTCGACTC
>DATDRD010000465.1:0-2582 GCA_035291925.1 Anaerolineales bacterium | reverse complement strand
TATTTCGACAGGCAGTATATGAAATTATGAAAAAACAATCCCTGGCGCATTTGAGAACATTCAGCTTGATCGGCATTGGCGGTCTTTTCCTATATGCTGGCTTCACTCAAATAATTGGGAAAAATTCAATATCGCGGCTTCAGCAGGAGCCATTGAACTTACAGGTTGAGGTAGTCCAGCAATCAAAAGGCACATCCTGCGGTGAAGCGGTCATCGTGATGGCATACAATTATGCCTATCCACAGGCTCCGATCAATGAGCAGGAAGTGATTGATTACGCGGCAGCTCACGGGTATTACACGGAGGATTTCCCGCCTTTCACCAGCCCGGCGAACATGGTGAAGATCGCCCAATATTATGCGGATGATGTTTCGACAGGGACTGTATTCAGTTCCGGGCAAGGGTTGGCGCTTTTGACGAGGAAATTGCGAAATGAGGGACCTGCCATCATAGATGTTCTTTCCAAGTTTAGCGACCCGCAGTCCGAAGCTCATTTTGTCGTAGTAACGGGAATATCAGTTGATCCGAATCGGGGAAATGCAATTATGATTCATTACAACGATCCACTTACGGGCACAAAAGAATCAGCCGACTGGGCTGGTAGTGAAGGTGTTTGGAATGCCTGGCAAAATAATGGAGATCCTGGCGGATCGGGATGGTGGCTGGTGATGTCTTCCCCATCCTAAGGAGCAAATATGGCTAAGCTTATCCCTGCCGCTGAGCGCCTTATCCGCGCCCGCAAGTTTATCCAAAAAGCGCGTGATTTTCCAATCCCTACTGAGCTTGGCAAAAATGATTTGTCCTACATTGCCAATGTCAAAGATCTTTTGCGGCAGGCGCGTGATATGGTCAAATTTATTCCCCAGACTGCGGGAGTCTCTGCCGAGATGAAGGAAGAAGTCAGAAAGATATTTGAAGAAGCTGATCGAGCCAATCGGGAAATATTATATTGAGATTGATGCAGGCTTGCTACTAAGCTGTGACCGGTTGCAAATAGATTCTGCGCTGCAGCCAGAATGCCACATTGACCAGTCCGATCATTACTGGAACTTCAACCAGCGGCCCAATGACCGCCGCGAATGCCTGCCCGGATGAAATACCAAATACAGCGACTGCAACCGCGATGGCAAGTTCAAAATTGTTGCTGGCGGCTGTAAATGAAAGAGTAGCCGTTTTGGAATAGTCCGCGCCGATTGCCTTGCCCATCAGGAAACTTACAAGGAACATCACCACAAAATAGATCAGCAGGGGAATGGTGATCCGAAGAACATCCATTGGCAATTGCACGATGTAATCGCCTTTCAGGCTGAACATGACAACAATCGTAAAGAGCAACGCGATCAACGTGATTGGACTGATCCTAGGGATGAAGCGGCGGTGGTACCATTCCTTGCCTTTCGCCCCTACCAGAATCAGGCGCGTGAAAAAGCCAGCCAGGAAGGGAACGCCTAAATAAATGAATACACTTTTTGCGATTTCGCCGATGGTGATTTGGACAATTGCACCCTTCATTCCAAACCATGTGGGTAGAATGGTAATAAATACATAGGCGTATATGCTGTAAAAAAGCACTTGAAATACACTATTGAAAGCCACCAGTCCTGCCGCGTATTCTGTGTCGCCGTGCGCCAGTTCATTCCATACAATAACCATTGCAATGCAGCGCGCCAGTCCGATGAGAATTAAACCCGCCATGTATTCCGGGTAGTCGCGCAGGAAGATGACCGCCAGTGCAAACATAAGGATTGGACCGATGACCCAGTTCTGCAGCAGGGACAGGCCAAGCACCTTCCAGTTACGGAAGACATCGCCCAACTCATCATAGCGTACCTTTGCCAGTGGCGGATACATCATCAGGATCAGGCCGATGGCGATGGGCAGGTTCGTGGTCCCGACCGAGAAGCGCTGATTGAACGTCTGAACCCCGTTCGGAAACAGGAATCCAATCCCCACGCCGATGAGCATCGCAAGGAAAATCCACAGCGTGAGATAGCGGTCGAGAAAAGATAATCGTTTTGATAGTGATTTTTCCGTCATGAGGGTCTCCATCTTAACCAACTGTATTATGCTGTCTCCAGCGCGTCGGTCAGAAACGTAGTGATTTCGGCCTCAGATGGAATCCGTCCCGAGCTGACCATTTTCTCGTTGATTACCAGCCCTGGAGTGGAAAGGATCGGGTATTCCATGATCTTGGCGTAATCCGTCACTTTTTCAATTCTTGCCTCGATGCCGAGGTGATTAACCGCCCGTTCAGCCAGCCAGGCCAGTCGCTTGCAGTTCTCACAACCAGAGCCGAGAATTTTGATGGTAAGCATTTTGAAACCTCCGTATAGATTATTGGTGCTCAGAGAGCCATTCCTTGAGAGTTTCACGCGAGGGCACCGCTCGCGTGCTGGCCAATACGCCATCGATCAACAAGCCGGGGATTTCATCCAGTGGCATGTGTTTTCGAATGGCGCGCTCGTCACTATTGCGGATCACTTCCACATCAGTCCTGCCGAGATCGCGTAAAACTTCGTGGATTAAGTCTTCCAGGATCAGGCAGTTGTGACATCCGGTACCCAGAATTTCGACTTTCATGG
>DATDRD010000464.1:0-3230 GCA_035291925.1 Anaerolineales bacterium | reverse complement strand
GTGGAATGGAGTATTGACCGTGGGCTTGACCAGGCTGAATCGTTTTCCTTCTGTCATTTATGACTCCAACTCGCCTAAACGGAAGTGCAAGTCACCAACGTGTATAAATTCAGGCTTGCTCGACAGCAATGCGAACAACAGCGCTGGAGGAGTGCGCCGAACGATGTTTACAGCCGAGTATAACTCCTGGGCATGAACATGGCCCTGTGGCGTCAATTTCGACATCTCACGAATCAAATCTGCAACCAGCTTCTCAAACGGGCGCTTCTTCTCCTGGACCCAGAGCTGGTCTACCGCTTCGAAAGATGGGATCGCGAACGCCATTCGGTCGTTAAACTCTGCAGAAATGGATTGCTTCAACATGGCAAACACCGTGCCGCCATCGGCGCCAACAATGACTGTCCGTACCCAATCTTTTGTTGCGCGATACGTCTTCGCTTCGATAATCACTTCACCTGGACGTTCACCTCGATGAATCCGCACCAGGCTACCGGGCATCAAATTATGGGCTTTATACCATTCGAGCAACCCATACACATATCCGTGTTCACGCACAACCCAGCCAGGCATTTTTTGTTTTGTTTTGCCATCTACCAAAGTAAAACGGACACGCGGAGATTCATAGGCGGTCGGGAACATCGAACGGACGCGCGAGGAAATCGGCAAGGTACCTGCACGCAGATGCGGATAAATCAGAGAGATAGTGACTTCCTTGAGGTTAAGATCTGGCTTTTCAATTTCGCTCAACTCGTCATCCAATTGCGCTTCCAGAGCAAGCATTTGCGAATTTAGCAAACTGCGATCATATTCAACAGGTGTATAACGCAGATGAAACGGCACTTCACGGACCTCTTGAGGTTCAAGTCGTCGCAGACACCATAGAACTTCGCCAGCCGGTCCAACTTCATCGAATCGTTCATCTTCCTGCAAGGCCAGATTAAGAGAGAATTCAGCTAATTTTGGATTCACGCCAGCTGGCAGGGCAACATCCTTGAGCAGAGCAGAGGTCGGCAGTGGCTCACCGGCAGACATGTCGAGAACAGCTTCTGCCAGGTTTAGATGACCGATGTTGACATCCACCAACAATGCACGCGGGAACCATCGCCCGGCAATTCGGACAAGCCCATCGTCATCCATGAATGCTGATTCTATTTTCTTTTCGATCCCGCTTGCATGCTCGCGCAAAATGGCATCAGGGTCGAATTCATCCGCTTCAACGGTGACGGGTTGTTCGTTGAGGGCATGAGCCGCAAGGTTCGAAGCAAAGAGCCGCTCAGAGCCATCGTCCATTTGAACTGTCAGGACATCAAAAACACCCAGTTCGGGGTTTGTCCCTGCGCGTATAGAGACCACCGTACCAGGCTGCCAATTCAACAAGGGGAAAACGAGTCCATCACCGACTTGATAGGAATCCCCGGGAAGATAGGTTCTTCCGCCAGCCTGACGTTTCCTCCGCAGCACGATTCGTTCGTTGCGAATACGCTCATCCACCAACACTGCAACCAGTTCGCGGGCAGTGAGAGGAGTTTCATATTCAAACAGGTAGTTGTGGAGAAATTCGACGTCGTGCCGGGTAATCTGGAGCTCTGTCCAGTAATCTGTGGAAATAAAAGTATCGCTTAACATTCCAATGCCTTGTGTAGTGTCGAGCTCCCGTTATTGCAGAGCAATGTATCCATTATACCGTACCTTAACAGATGTTGAAAATTGAAAGATGTATAATCGCAAACATGAACATTATGCTTGCGAAAGCACTCCGTGCAGGGTCAACGCCGTGTGTTGCTTTCATCGGCGCAGGAGGCAAGACCACTGCCATGTTTCAGCTGGCAAGGCAATTGCCGCCACCGGTAATTGTTACCGCAACATCTCATTTGGGCATATGGCAAATTTCATTTGCAGATAAACATATTATCAGTGAAACACCTGCACCTTTGGAAGAAATCGAACATGGGTTACAAGGCGTAATTCTGGTTACAGGGCCTATAGCCGAGGACAGAACCGCACCCATAAATGACGATCTGCTGAATTGGCTTTACCGGTTTTGCGGCTATCATTCCATGCCACTGCTCATCGAAGCGGATGGCGCGCGTCAAAAACCATTGAAGGCCTGGGCAGAACACGAGCCGCCAATTCCTTTGTTTGCCGAACAGATTGTGCAGGTCGCTGGTCTCACCGGTTTGGGTAAATTGTTGAATGATGAAAATGTTCATCGGCCCGAACTATTTTCAAAGCTAAGTGGCTTGAACATTGGTGAGCCTATTACATCTGAGGCGTTAGTTCGCGTGCTGGTGCATGCGGAGGGTGGGCTAATAAACGTTCCTGCAGGCGCGCGCAGAGTCGCGTTACTGAATAAGGCAGATACACCTGAATTGCAGGCTATTGCTCATGGAATGGCACAGCCGTTAAACTCTGCCTACCATTCAGTGATTGTTTCGAACCTGAAAAAGGAAGAGGTCTACGCTGTGCATGAACCTATTGCAGGGATTGTTCTGGCTGCAGGCCAGTCCATACGCTTCGGAGAGCCGAAGCAGCTGCTCGACTGGCGAGGTCAGCCCTTCGTGCGCGCTGTGGCAAAAAATGCTCTGGACGCGGGACTTTCGCCTGTTGTTGTAGTTACCGGATCAAGTGCGGAACAAGTCGTTGCAGCCATAAAGGGTTTGGATGTAAAAGTTGTGAGGAATGATGAATGGAAGAGCGGACAGGCATCTTCCATAAAGGCTGGGATTCTCTCGCTGATTCAACCCCCTCCCGGCAGGGTGGAGGAGGTGGGCGGAGCGATTTTTCTTCTTGCCGACCAGCCGCAGGTCACAGCCTCTGTGGTTCGAGCATTGGTTGAGAAACATGCAGAGGGACTATACCCAATCGTGGCACCGATGGTTATGGACCGGCGCGCGAATCCGGTTTTGTTCGATCGCGCGACCTTCTCTGATTTGCTGACTCTGGAAGGCGATGTAGGCGGGCGGGCAATCTTTCATAAACATCGCGTGGAGTATCTACCCTGGCACGACAACCGCTTATTGCTGGATGTTGACACGCCCGAACATTATCTACGCTTGATTTCAGACGATACATTATGATTTCAGCGATCATCCTTGCCGCTGGCCAATCCAGACGGATGGGCCAGCCCAAAATGTTATTACCGTGGGGAAAAGTCAGCGTATTGGAGCATGTTATCTCTGTTTTTACAATGGCAGGCATCGAGGATATCCTTGTCGTCACGGGTGCGGTAC
>DATDRD010000463.1:0-5346 GCA_035291925.1 Anaerolineales bacterium | reverse complement strand
TTCGTGACAAAGACGGTGTCCCGGAAAACATGAAGATTTGCAAGAAAGGAACCTGGAATGAACGTATGTGTATCGAAACAGCCTTATCTTTAGTAACAGTTATTTGTGATTTGAAACGTATTCGACACAGGCTGGCTGTTTACATTCAAGCACGCTTATCCTTTGTTTCGGCTATGTTCAACATTCTCTTGGATTTATTTCAATCCATGCATCCCGATGCTGATCCTTACAAAATGAGCATCGCTGAATTTTCACTCTGAAAAGCAGCACCAAGGGTTAGTAGAGACCCACAGCGTCGCTAATATCCAATCAATCCAATGGCGAGACTATTCCAGCCCCTAATGTTTGACTCTGGCTTTGTCGCGGATGCTGTCCAGAAACTTTGACATTGGAGGCTAATCCCATTTGGATGGAAATACCGTCACGCTCAACCAGTGCTTGTACTGCCAGAAAAATTGTTTACGTACAGATTATACGCCTGCACTGTCCGAAAGGCAATCGGGGCAGACGCGTCGCACCCTCACGGGCATGCATTCCCAAGATGCTCGTCAAACGTCTCTGAGAACTCATGGAAACCCGATTCGTCACATTTGGCGCGGAAGAAGTAAAACTCTGTCTCTTCAGGGAAAGCGACTGCGCGTAACGCGCTCAAACCCGGGTTGGCAATCGGCGTAGGCGGAAGGCCAGCATAAATATACGTGTTGTATGGGGAATTGATCTGCAAATCCAGCAGGCTTAATGGATTCGTCCACCAGGTTTTTTGCAGAATGTTATATCCAATTGCATACTGAACCGTTGGGTCTGCATCGAGCTTCATCCCAATCTTCAGACGATTCAAATACACCGAAGCAATCAACGGCTGTTCCTCCTCATGCACCGCCTCACGCTGGACCATGGATGCCAGGGTCACAGCCTGATAAACATTGAGGCCCTGCTTCTCAAATCCATTTTTCAGATCGAGTGTGAGATGCAAAGCGGAATTGCGGACAAGTTCGTTCACCATCTCACCGGCTGAAATTTCACGAGGGAAGATATAGGAATCCGGATAGAGAAATCCTTCCACTGAATCCGCACCGGATAGAAAATCAAATTCCTGAGGCGGGGTCTGCGCGGCTGCAAGGAACTCGTCGTAAGTGATGGGCAAACCGGAGGTCGGGAGCGATTCGGCGATCTCTTCCACGCGCCAGCCAGGCAAAACAACGAAGGTGACTTCCTGGGGAGTCGCATCCTGCAATTGGTGAGCAACACTGATCGCGGACATCGCCGTGCTGAGCTGATACTCACCCGCCTGAATGGATGTGTCCAGCCCTGAATAGACCAGGTAAGTACGAAAGGATTCCGCATCCCGGATCAGCCCAACGCTTTCGAGATGATTGGCAACTGAATCGACCGGCTCGCCCATTTCAATCGTGAATGACTGTTCCGTTCCACTTGGATCCAGCGGATGTGTGAGCAGACCATCATACCAAAGCAACATTGCGGAGTATTGTACGCGTTGTGGGAGTGTAAGCCATGGCGCGGGCAGACCATAGATCCGCGAGGCTTGAGATGGGATGTGAATAAAGGAAATGTACAGACCAGTAAGAATAGTTAGTACTATGAAGATTGCAATGAGTTTACGCATGAGTTCTTGTCGTTGGTTGAGTAGTGGCGCCAAGGCGCCACTACTCAACCAACAGGGTTTATTCGATCATCGGTTTATTTGCATCGAGATAAGACTTCAAGATCATGACTGCCGCGAGCTCGTCCATGTGACCTGCGCGCTGCTTGCGAGAGACATTCATTTCAATCCTTGTGGCGCGTGCATCCTGTGTGCTGAACGATTCATCCCATAGGACCACGGGAATTTGTGTCTGTTCTTTCAGGGACTCGGCAAACTTCGCGGCGCGCCGTCCCGCGAGATTCGGGTTGCCTTCTTCATCGTACGATTGGCCGATCACGATCAGGGCCACCTCGTTTTCAGCAGCCAGGTTGGCAACCTGCGCGGCATCCATCAGGCGCGACACGTGCTTGATCACTTTAAAAGGGCTGGCGATGGTCGCGGTCGGGTCGCTGAGGGCGAGGCCGATGCGCTTTTCACCATGATCAACTGCGAGAATTCTCATACATTCCTTCTCTTGAACCACGGAGGCACTGAGTCACGGAGATTTTTAAAATGTTTTCTCAGCGCCTCCCCTGGCACCGCCCGCCGCCGTTCGTGCCGCGAGCACGACGGTGCGAGACGGCAGGGCAGGTGTGTGGCAAGAACAAAAGTTCACTTTGTCACCACCGAAATACGGAACGGAACAATCGGCACCCAGGGCCACCACGACGGCGAAAGATCGATTTCCGGTGACCCTGCCAGTGGAAAATTCTTCTCCAATTGTGTTTGTGCATTCTGTGAACCAACTCCCTGGATCATTTGCGTCACTTGAGCCACGTTGATCTGTTGAACGATTTTTCGTTCTGCGCGCACCGTCCAGCGCGTGGAGCCGTTTTCACTGCTCAGCGGCTGGGTGACAGGTTTAACGGTGATCGCGTTAGACGCGGGGGCAAAGCCCGAGGGGAGAGAAGCGTTCAGCGCCAGCAAAGCCAGCTCGGTCAGGTCTGAAGCGGAGGCATATAAAACAGAATACTCCACCTGCATGGTCAACGTCAATGTGGTGCCCACCGCGCCCGCAGGCGGGTCGTAGGCTTCCGAAAGAATTTGCGAAACTGCGAATGTATCTTCAAATACAATATCGCCAGGACTGATCTCATTTGCAAGTTGCTCACGAGCATCGCTCTCGAGACTCTTCATCAAGAGATTTTTTGCGCGTTTGCGATCAGCATCGCTCGCCTGCACAGACGCGAGTTCCCTGCCACCTTTCAGCGGCTCGGGGTTTGTCACCGAAAGTACAAGCCCAAGCCTGCCTTCAATCGCATTGACTGCCTCCGCCTCAAGATTACCGGCCAGCCCGCCTTCAATCGCTTCAACGGGCAGCTCGAGAGTTTCACCAACACCCGCGTCCACCACACCGTCGCGCGTCGTCACAAAACGGATGCGCTCAGGATCGCCGGAATGGAGCACCGTACCTGTGGGAACCGCCACAGCCTGTTGCGTGAGATTACGAAAAAGCGCAACACCCTTAGCCTTCGATTGTGGGATGGTCCCTTCACCTGTCACGGTGATCGTTTGCTCGCCTTCCACCACCGTGCGCGATTCGCGTGCGGGGATGCTTCCCGTGATAAAAACCGATTCCACAGACGGGCTTGCAGACACCGGCAAAACGACGCTCTGCACTTTCGACTCGGGCTGCAATGTGACCTGCGCGCGCGGGATGAACAACGCGACCAGGACGAGCACCGATAATACACCGACCGCGAACGATCCAACGCGCACACTGGGATAAGCACGCCACGCTGCCTCCCCGGCCCGAGCCTGCTCCCGCCTGCGATCCAGCAAATCCTTGCGAGGCGCATGACGCGGCCACGTTCTCCGCCTGGGTTTGGGCCAGGCGAGACGCTGCGCCTGACCTGTAGATACAAAGACAGGGATCCCCAATGCTGAGGCATCTTCACGTACCCGCCGCGCACGCGTGACCAACCCCAGTTCTGCCCCGAGCGATGACGCGTGTCTCTGCAAGACTTTCAAATCCACCTGTCGAAGCGTGACCTTCTCATACTTGGGCCAAACCAGCAAAATGCGCGGCGTCTTCGCCCACGACAATCGGTCACGGACGGAGATGAGGTCATCGTGTGATTCAAGCGTGATGATCTGGGTTTTCATGCAACCCAAATTATAACTTGCAAAGCAGTGCATCGTACCCTCATCAACGACTTACTCTCGAAGAATGTATTCCTGGTTTTAGGCGCGATGCCGCCAACGCTGAATTCCAGGAAAACCAGAAGGGACAGATCAAGGAGGGTTGCCTGGCTGATATGGTTTTGTTTTCACATGATCTATCTTATTTCACCAACAGCACAAGAGTTTGATGACCCTTTGAACGAATCCAAAAGGACAGCTCTGGGGCCGTCCTTTGAACTTGGAAGAAACAGTTTTTCGTTTATCCAAGTGTCAGAAGCACGACAACGGAACCCTCTGTCGATGCAATGGTTATGGTCAGGATTTGTTCATCTTTTTGGAAAAACATGAGCGCGGCATCGGCTTGGCCTGGCATGCTGAACGGTTGCGTCCAGCCCAGGTCCGTCAACTGCGCATCATAAAAATCCTGCACTTCTTTTGCTGTGACTTCGACTTTGAAACTGTAAGTGTTGGTGTCAAATTCCTGTCCAGCGGTGGCCTGTGACATGATGGGGATGCCATTCCACTCTGCAGCAGGAGTACCCTGTGGATTGAAGTAACTACCAAAATCAGGCAAGGCTGATGCAAGTGCTTCGAGAGTTGGGGCCACTGAAGGCAGCGCTTGAAGCGTCTCAGCGGGGATTGCTGAGGCCAATGCCTGGAGAGTCTCGACGGGTAGTGCAGTCGCAAAAGATTGAGCTGTTTCTGCAATGTCCTGGACATCCCGGATTGGCTGACTAACGAAATTGCAGGCGAGCACGAATATGATCAACCCCAAAACCATTAGAAATTTCGATAGGCGTGGCATATAAATCTCCTTTCCGGCTGTAATCATAATCCATTGTGAGTTTGCCTGCAGAGGGATTTACGTAATGGTTTGGATACTCCAAAGCAGTAAACTCCAAACCAGTTTACTGCTTTGGAGTATCATCCACACCGGAAAGGAAGCTGCTATGAAATTCACAGATGGATACTGGCAAATACGTGCAGGCATGACGCCTCATTACGCTGCGCAGGTGCATGAAGTGGAAATCGAACCGGATGCGATGACTGTCTATGCACCGGCAAAAAAGCTGCAAGGGCGCGGGGATACGATCAACCTGCCCATGCTGACATTGCATTTCTCCTCGCCGATGGAAAATGTCATTCGTGTCCAGATCATCCATCACAAAGGTGGGAGCTCTCGCAAGCCGGAATTTTCTCTTTATCCTCAACCTGCTCCACAGGTTCATATCGTGAGTGATGAACATTCGGCTACACTGACCAGTGGTCAGTTGAGCGCCCGTGTGCACAAAGGAGATGACTGGCTGGTTGAATACATTGGCAAAGACCAGGTCCTTACCTCCAGCGGCTTGCGCGCCACAGGTTTTGTGGATACACCGGAGGCTCGTTATATTCACGAGCAATTGAGTCTCGGCATTGGCGAATGCGTGTACGGACTGGGTGAACGCTTCACAGCCTTCGTGAAAAACGGTCAAGTCATTGATATTTGGAATCAGGATGGTGGGACAAGCAGCGAGCAATCCTACAAGAATATTCCGTTTTATCTCACCAATCGCGGGTATGGAGTCTTTGTCAATCAT
>DATDRD010000462.1:0-4899 GCA_035291925.1 Anaerolineales bacterium | reverse complement strand
GTGTGGGACAATCCATTAAGTCCGACCACTCGGTTTCAAGGCGGGTAAGGAAAAGTTTTACGATCAGCCAAAAAATCAAATCCGGCTCGCAGGAACTGCAGGTTGCGATGGCCGGTTACAGAAAATATAGCCAGAAAGTATTTCTGCATTATATTGACTATCTATCTGTGGAGTATAAGCCCACGGCCCTGGGATTGCGGAAAAAGAAGAGAAACCTGCCTCGCCCGATTGGAGGAAAACACACCAACAGGATCCCCATTAATATGCCTTTATTCAAGTTGTATTACTGGAAACTTGAATCCGAGAGCTCCCTCCTGTATACCGAAACCGAATACAAGCAGTTGCCGAAGGTCAAACACCCGGATAGGATTACTCTTGAAGAGCTAAACGAAGAGATAAGACTGCCTTTACCATCAAAACCGGATCGTCCAACCCTCTATACACTTTCGAACATTGCGTTCCCCCTGCGTTGGATTGATCGAAAAGGTCCATGGACGAGGGAAGAACTGGAAAAAATCGAGCTGGATGAAGCCGAAGGGTCGGCCTGGTGGTTTCAATATGGGCCAGGAAGAAACAAAACGTAAACGTGTGAGTTTTAGTCTCAGGCGATTTAGAATGGCTGACTTCAAATACGAAATCGTCAAAAAGATCGGCGTGCTGAAAACAAGATCCGGCGAACCGGATCTGGATTACTTGCACAAGTGGGCGAACGAACTGAAAGTAAGTGACCTGCTCGAACGCGCTCTGAAACAAGCGGGACCTTGACCGCGCTCTAATGTGAATCATGGCTGACAAATACCCTCCACTTGAAAAATACCTGCGTGATCTGCCTGCAGGCCAGGACGAAGTAACATTGACGTTCGAGCGCATCGAGCAAATCTTGAACTCTACCTTGCCGCCATCGGCACACATGAGATAGGCCAGATATAACAAGATGATTTGAGATACAATTAACGTAGAATGGAGTAAAGCCATGACCCAATTTGATCGTCTCACCTTCGATCCCAACGTTATGGGCGGACGCGCCTGTATTCGAGGTATGAGAATCACAGTTTCGTTAATTCTAAATCTGATCTCCAACGGTATGACCAGCGCTGAAATCGTCAAAGAATATCCTTATCTCGAAGCAGATGATATCCGCCAGTCTCTGCAATATGCGGCATGGCTGGCAGATGAAACTGTGCAGGTACTGGAGATGACCTCTGCATGAAGTTCCTGGCAGATATGGGCATCTCGCCCCGCGTTGTTGAAGAACTGCGCCAGAAAGGTCACGATGCTGTCCATCTTGCGGAACAGGGACTCCACCGCATGGTGGATGGCGACATTCTGCAAAAAGCCCGGCAGGAAAATCGTGTCCTGCTTACCCACGATCTTGATTTTGGAGAATTACTCGCCGCGAGTGGAGGGGCATTGCCAAGCGTCATCATCTTTCGCCTCAAGGATATGCGAGCCCCAAATGTCAGCCGTCACTTATCCAGCATCCTCATGCAACGATCTGAAGCCTTGAACCAAGGTGCAGTATGTAGTGTCACTGAGCAGAAAGTGCGCATCCGAGTTCTTCCCATATAAGATATCCAAGCAGGAAAATATGCAACAAAACGCCGTCCGCCAAAAGCTTGCCCGGGAGGCTGATGTCATCATGCGGGAACTTGACTGCGCCCTACCGTAATTTTCCGCATCAAACCAAAAGGCAATGTGAATCATGGCTGACAAATACCCTCCACTTGAAAAATACCTGCGTGATCTGCCTGCAAGCCAGGACGAAGTAACATTGACTTTTGAGCGCATCGAGCAGATCTTGAACGATCACCTGCCAGCGCCGGCGTATGAAGACCGTGGATGGTGGGGGAACCAAAAGCAAGGCACATACGTTGAGACGATCCCCTGGATGGATGCAGGCTGGATGGTGGAAACTGTCGATCTCAAGGAGAAGTGGGTCCGTTTTGTACGACAGTAGTCAATAAGAAATGTGAATACTCCTCCCCCAATTGTGTCGCCTGCCCCGCTGCTCTTTGCGGGGTCAATTGGGGGAGGGCAGGGAGGGGGTCCATTGCATAAACGCATCACGCCGAAAATCTTTGGGCATGCCACACCTGCCTGATTTGCTACACTTGCGCATGCGCTTAGCCGCGCAGCGGCAAGTGCAGGTGAGCAAATCACGGGCGGTGCCAGGGAACGCAGTGAGGCGATAAAAATCAACTCCATTCAAATGCTCAAAGTGGTATAGTGAAGGATGGGAACGAAACGTGAAAGGAGTAAACATGAGGAATAACAGGATACTTGTGACATATGCCAGCCGGGCAGGCTCCACTGCGAGTGTGGCAGAGGCCATCGGCAAAACCCTCAGAACCCCCACGCCCCCTCCGTCACTGCGTGACACCTCCCCCATTTTCCAAATTACGGAAAATAGGGGAGGCTGGGCGGGGGCGGAGGTGGATGTGATGCCGATGCAGGATGTGAAAGATTTGTCCCCTTACCGGGCAGTGGTGGCGGGCAGCGCCATCCGCAAATCGAAGTGGCTGCCCGAGGCCGTGGGATTCATCCAGACCCATCGCGAGACATTGGCGCGCAAACCATTCGCCATGTTCACGGTCTGTATCACGCTGGCGATGTCCGATAGCGAGCAATACCGCTCCGCCGTGGCCGGATGGGTTGCGCCCGTGCGCGCGATTGTGAGGCCGCTGAGTGAGGGTCTCTTTGCCGGAATGCTGGATTTCAGCAAACTGCCTGTCAATTTGGATACGCTGAAGCTGCGTGCCACGGTCGCTTCGGGTATTTTCCCGCGCGGCGACCGCCGCGACTGGAATGCGATCCGTGCCTGGGCGGAGAGTTTGAAGCCCCTGATGGGGATATGAAGTAAAAGGAAGAAACAACGTGAGCAACGATAAGGATACGCAGCTTGAAGTCCTGTCCCGTCACTATAGTGAAACGTTCCAGTTGCTTAAGACCGACGTCGCAAAACGTGACCGGCTGTTCCTGTACATCCTGATCGTGATCTTCATCCTGCTGTTGTACATGAGTGCTCCCACCGCGATGAGCGAACTGCTGAATAACTTTGTCAGAATTCAACTGGGGGATAAAAGTGAAACGAACCTGATCGACGTTTCGTTCATGGGTGCGATCCTGCTGCTGGGCCTGCTCAGTCTCTCCCATACCTACTTTCAAACCGTCCTGCACGTGGAGCGTCAATACAATTATGTGTACCAGCTCGAGAAGCAATTAAGTCAGCATTTCGGCGAACTGGCGTTCATTCGGGAGGGCACGTTCTATAAAAGCCACAGGCGCAAGTTTTCCGAGTGGACGAAGGCTATTTTCTGGGTGCTGTTCCCTCTGCTGTTCCTGCTGTTCATTATCATCTGGCTGATCTTCCTGTGGGGCAGATCCCAGGCGCCGTTTGCCTATCAGATCGTCGATACGCTGATCTCGCTCAGCATACTCATCTCACTTGGGTTTTATCTGCTGGCGCTGATCAAGAAAAAATAGAGCCCCACCCGGCCCTCCCCAAATACGATCGAAAAATTTTCCACACGAATAATAAATCCGTATATCGTAATTGGGGAGGGTGTCACGAGGTGACCGGTGGGGCCTACTTGTTCACCAGGATGAAGACACCGGTCTTATCTGTCGTCAGAATTGGGTAGTACAGGTCCGTGAGGCTGGCGGAACCATCTATGAGCCGATAGAGTTGATCACCGGCGCTGGAGCTGAGGATCTTTGAGATCGCGTCCGGGCTGAGCTGTTGCGAGACCTCGATCCATTCGCCGTTGCCGTTGCCGTCTGCATCGCTCCAGTAGAGCACTGCAAACTGGTCCCGTGATTGTGCGTAGATGGGGAAGTCCATTTCAATGCCTGAGCCATCCGGCAGGTCTGTGATGATCTGATTCTCGCTCAGGACTTGTACGTCCAGTCCCATCACAAAGGAGAAGCCATCGGGTAATCCGGCGGGCAGGTCACTTGCGCCGATGCTGTTTATCGTGGTCTGGTGATCGCAAAGGTTGAGGAACGAAAGCTTGATGCCAAACGCCCACAGTACGCTGTTGCATTCCAGGTCAATCAGCCCGCCGCCTGTCAGCGGGATGATAAAGCCCGATGACGTCGATAGTGCCGATGGTGACGTTGATGGCGCCAGCGTTGAAGAAGACAGGACCGACTTCACATGGATAAAGAATGTGCTGGTGGCGCTGTTGCCATGCGAGTCGGTTGCGGTACAGGTCACCTGTGTATCGCCGACCGGGAAGAGCGATCCCGAACCCGGCGAGCAGGAGGCAATCCCTGCGCCATCCACCGCGTCTGAAGTGGACGGGCTGGTGTAGTTGACAATGACTCCGGCCGGGTCGCTTGTAGTGGTTGTAAAGTCAGAGTGTGGTGCAATGGCCGGCGCAGTAATATCCTGTACTGTGACGAAGAAAGATGCGCTATTGGTATTGCCGTCCGAGTCAGTGGCGGAACAATTGACAGCGGTCGTACCAAATCCGAAGCTGCTACCGGAACCGGGAGTGCAAGTCACCGGGACGGGACCATCCGCAAGATCCGTGGCGGAGGCGGAGTAACCGACCGCTGCGCCTGTAGGGCTGGTCGCTTCGGCTGTGATGTTGGCTGGCACGCTGATGATGGGGCCATCCGGGTCCTGGACATTGACGATGAAACTGCCATTCGTGCTATTGCCGTGTGAATCGGTCGCTGAACAGTTGACACTCGTCGAGCCTAATGCGAAAGTGCTACCGGAAGCGGGATTGCAGCTCACCAGAAGGGAGCCATCGACGATGTCAGTTGCTGAGGCAGAGTAAGTCACAACTGCACCTGAAGGACCTGTGGCATTGGTTGTGATGTTTCCAGGCAGGGTGAGCGTGGGAGCCGTTGTATCCACCACATGGACAATGAAGAAGGTGGGCGTTGCCA
>DATDRD010000461.1:0-3942 GCA_035291925.1 Anaerolineales bacterium | reverse complement strand
CGCACCAAAAATAATTACCGAATCCTCTCGAAGTATGTTTGTTGAGCTTTGGGACTGCGAACTGTACTTCCATGCCATCATTTTACTATGGGAGTGGAAACTTGTTTTCCTGTGGAGCCTGGATTAATCCAGACCGATTTCTCCTTCGAGCAATTCCCAGAGCACGTTGACGATGAACCACTCGTGATTCCACTTGACCAGATGAAGGTAATCCATCATATTATCTGAGCCGCCTCCCTTGCGTGTAAATTCAACCATCATCTGACTTGACGCCCCTCCCTCCTCCCGCTATAATCTGCCCGCTTACGTTAATGACGTAGTAACGACTTAAGTCGTTACTACTTATTTTGTAAAGGAGAAAGTCTGATGCCCCCACAACCAAAGCGCAAACACTCAAAGGGCCGCCGCAACAATCGCCGCTCGCACGATGCCTTGCAACTCCGCAACCTGACTGCCTGCTCCAACTGCGGTTCGATGCGTCTTCCGCACACGGTCTGTTCCAACTGCGGATTTTACGAAGGCCGCGAAGTTGTCGAAGTAAAGAAAGAAAAGAAAAAGGAATCGTAGGGGCGGCGCGCTCTGCGCGTTGCCCTTGCAAACGGGTCGTGACGAACACGGCCCGTTTGTGTTTTAATAGCGTGTGGTTTCGATGCGGCGGCGATGGTCGAGACGCAAGCGTCAAGACCCGCCGCCTACTCAACCACCGTTGTAAGTTAATCGGAGACATAATGAAATTGAACCCTCAAACCACCGCATTCGTATTTCCCGGCCAGGGCTCGCAGGTTGTCGGCATGGGCAGGGATCTCGCCGAAGCATACCCAACCGCAAAAGAGACATTCGACGAAGCGGATTCCATCCTGGGCTTTTCCCTCTCTCAATTAATGTGGAACGGCCTGGATATGGAACTGAATGATACGGTCAACACGCAGCCCGCGTTATACATCCATTCAATCTCTACGTGGAGGACGTTCACGCATGTCTTTCCTGAATTGAAACCTGCCACCGTTGCCGGACATTCCCTTGGCGAATTATCGGCTCTCACCGCCTCTGGCGCGCTATCGTTCACTGACGGGCTCAAGCTTGTCCGCACGCGCGGTGAGTTGATGAAGCGCGCCGGAGAACTCAACCCGGGCGGCATGGCTGCCATCCTGGGCGGGGACATCCCAATGCTCGATAAAGTCTGTGCCGAGGCCAGTACGCCTGATGAAATCGTTCAGGTTGCAAACGACAATTGTCCCGGGCAGGTTGTTATATCCGGTCATAGACCTGCACTCGAACGTGCCATGGAGGCAGCCAAAGCCGCCGGCGCAAAACGGGCGAGGGCTTTGCCGGTGAGCATCGCGGCGCACTCCCCGTTGATGGATTCCATTCAAAATGAGTGGAACACGGCAGTAGATGAGTGCGCGATTGAAAAGCCGGCCCTCCCTGTGGTTGGAAACGTCCATGCGAAGCCAATGCTGACGGCAGACGAATTGCGGGCGGACATCAAAGCGCAGATGCAGTCGCGCGTGCGCTGGACCGAGTCGGTGCAGGTGATGCTCCGGAACGGGATCCAGACCTATGTGGAGACAGGCAGCGGGACCGTCCTGTTGGGGCTGATCAAGCGTATTGATCCATCCGCAGTTGGGATCGCATTGGGCAATCCGCTGGACTTCGCCGCGCTTGAAAGTTAATCTGCTATACTTTCCGTTATGGTTGACATCGGATCTCGTGCTGAACGAATTGTGGATGAAATGGCGGGGAATGAAGCATTGTTGGAAATGCTGGAAACTGAGGCCGCAACTGAGATGCTGAATTGGGGGATCGAGATGGCGACTTCACTTGTGAAAAGTACGGAGGAATTAGACCAGGCCGCTGCAGAGCAGGAGCTCCTGCCCCGTTTGAAAGCGGTCCGTCAGGTGATGCGTTCGGTTGGGAATTGGGCGGCGGGCAAATATGTTGACCCTGCCAGCCGCGTTCAGTTGCGGGATAAATTATTGGAGAATTTCAAGGTCATCTTTGGCGAAGAAGCGCGTTTGCCCTCTCCTGAAAAAATGGATGAGTTGTTGAACCAGGTGGATGACAGGCATAATACTCCACATCAATTGATCTTAAAGTTAAAACACTTGCTTGAGGAAGCCGGCTAAGGAGAAAACATGTCCCGAAAACGCAGAAATACAAGGCCGAATGCAGCGCTCACGTTAATAGGATTGGTCGTTCTTTTTGTAGTTGGCATCTTTTATTCGTTGACCGGTAAAGACCCCGGTGGGATCTTCGGTTCGGGAGATGCCACGTCCACAGTGCTATCGACGACAGATATATCATCGAGTACAGGTATCCCAGGTGCAGGCTGGTGGGAGGTTTATTTTACAGATCCGATAAACATGAAAGACCCTGCCCAATGGCAGAATTCCATCGAAGGGCGTTTGATCGAGAAGATCAGCGCTGCGAAGAGTACTATTCATATTGCGTCTTTTGAGTTTGACCTGACGCCGGTTGCCGAAGCCTTGATCGATGCAAAGCATCGCGGCGTGGATGTGCGCTGGGTCACCGACAACGAACATGGTCTTGAAGCGGATGTAGAGCCCGATCATGGTCAATTTGCCATGTTGCAGCAAAGGGGCATTGAGGTCCGCTCTGATGCACGCTCGGCGTTGATGCACAACAAGTTTTGGATCTTTGATGGCCAGACGGTTTGGACCGGCTCGACCAATGTGACGGTCAGCGGTATTTATCAGCAGAATAATAACGCGGTTGTCGTTCATTCGCCTGAGGTCGCGGCGATCTATGAGCGCGAATTCGCTGAGATGTGGGAAGGACAGTACGGGCCAAAGTCGCCCTCCACAGCCGACCAGCAATCCGTTGTGGTGAATGGAACGCCAATCCAGGTTTATTTCTCACCTGAAGATGATGTAATGAACCGTATCATTCCAATTGTCAGGGGCGCGCAATCCAGCATCCGTTTTCTGGCATTCAGTTTTACAGATTACCCGCTGGCACAAGCCATGATCGACCGCGCCGGCCGGGGCGTGGATGTGGCCGGAGTCTATGAAAAAGTTGGCAGTGAAACGGAGAGTTCTGAGCTGCGCACATTCTTCTGTGCAAAGGTGCCTGCCCGCCAGGATGGGAACCCCCGGTTCTTGCACGACAAATTGATCGTTGTGGATAACCGCTATGTCATCACCGGTTCGTTCAATTTCTCCACTAATGCGACGGAAAGCAACGATGAGAATGTCATTATCATTGATAATCCTGATATTGCAAATCTGTACATGCAGGAATTTGGGAGGATCTGGAATATCGCCAGAGACCCCGAACCGGCAACGTTTTCGTGCCAGTGACGAATGCATTCGCAAACTTCGCCTTGGATGGCTTGAGCAAAATAAATCTATTTTATCTGCTTATCCTCATTGTTCTTTTTCCCTTTTGTGGTCTCGCTCTTCTGGATTAGTTTGCCAGGAATCGGTCGCGCTCGCCGGCAATTTTTTGTGCGTGGACAGTCAAGTCCCGCCAGGTCGATCCCCACTGAAAGCTCTGTGACAAGCCTGTGATGATCGACAGAGTGGCGGCGATCACCGGGGTTGCAACAGCAAATGCGCCATTTAGCAACGGGATAGATTCAACGTATTTCGCGGCAAGAGAAGATATGAGAGTAACAAGCGCACCGAGAAAAAATAAGAAAGTCCATGCAAATCCGTGAAATCCGTGGCAAAAAAGGGGAGGTCAGAACTTCCGTCTGATGGCCGGCATCTTTGAGTATATTGTTTGAAATTTCCTGTGTAGTATAATCGCGGCATGACAGCCACGACTGGCAGTTGGATTGTCAGTGCCGCTTCGGGCGGTTAAGCGAGTATATCTGGTCAGAGATGGAACCTGACCAGATTTTATTTTTTTATTACCTCACCCCCGGCCCCTCTCCTTGGTCTCGATACACCCTTCGACGAACACTCAGGGCACTCGACC
>DATDRD010000460.1:0-9514 GCA_035291925.1 Anaerolineales bacterium | reverse complement strand
TCAATTCTACTCCTATCTGAACCGGAAATGTGATTCGGGGGCGTTCGAAGAGAAAGGCGGATGCGGCGTGTTTGCCCGCGAGCCAATCAAGAAGGGCGAATTGATATCGCTGTGGGGAGGTCGGATCCTGGCAGAACATGAGCTTGACCCCAATATCCCAGACTTCACTCAACGCATTCTGCAGATTGAAGAAGGCTTCTATTTGGAAACCCCGGCTATCCTGGAGCCGTCTGATTGTTTCAATCATTCCTGTGAGCCGAATGTCGGTTTCACCGGGCAGATTGGTTTGGTCGCCATGCGTGATATCAAAGCCGGAGAGGAACTCGATTTCGATTACGCCATGTGCGATGGCACGCCTTACGATGAGTTCGACTGTTACTGTGGCGCCGAAAATTGCCGCGGCCGCGTTAAAGGCACGGACTGGATGCGCCCCGAACTGTGGGAGAAGTATGACGGCTACTTTATGCCGTATCTGGCAAGGCGCATTGAAGCGCTCAAAGCCAGGATGCACGTACTTGCATAAAAAAAACACGGATTGTGAGGATGAATGTAAAATCAGCGCAATCCGTGTTTATGTTTAAATCATTCGCATTCCGAATTTTCATCGTTGCGCTGGTTTTGCGCCTGATCCCTGTCATCCTTGCGCGCGGGTTGGGCATCGGCCTCGACGATATGTTCCAATATGATATGCTGGCGCGCAGTATTGTTGCGGGGAATGGATTTCGCTGGTACGCGCAGGAGGATCTGTCCCTGCTCGCCTCCTTTGTTGACTTCGACTTTTCCACCGTTAAAGAATATGATCCAATGCTTGGCGTCCCCACTTCGTTCCGGGCGCCGCTATATCCTTCATTTCTTGCGTTAATTTACTTTTTCAGCGGGACAGGCTTCTCGCGCTTCTTTGCCGCACGACTCGCCCAAGCCATCTTGCTCGGCGCGCCGCTGGCACTACTAACATACTGGGTCGCTCATCGTCTCTTTCCTCTTTCTTCTTTCCTGAATGATGCAGGAGAAAGGAACAATGAACAGGCTGCGCGGATCGCTGCGTGGGTTGTCGCATGCTATCCCATGCTTCTCGTTTACCCGCTCGGTCTCGGAACAGAAAATCCCTTTTTCATATTACTTCTCACTTCTATCTTCCTTCTTCTTTCCTCCATCAATAAGCCAAGCGCGTTCCATTTTCTGCTCTCCGGATTCTTTCTCGGTCTTACTGCCCTCACCCGCTCGGTTATCCTTCCCTTTGCAGGACTTGCGATTCTTTGGGCCTGGCTTGTCTTAAGACAATACCGTGGGGCGATATTCATTGCACTTGCCTTTGCGCTTACCATTTCCCCATGGATCATTCGCAATTCGCTATTGCATCATAAGTTGACTGGAATCGAAACTTCGATGGGCTACAATCTGTATCTGGGTTATCATCCGCAGGGAAACGGCTCATTCGTCTTCGGCCCTTCCCTGGACCTGTTGACCATCCTCGATGATGCAGAACGAGACCGGCTCGGCACGCAAAAAGCGATTGAATTCATTTATGCACAACCGGAAAGATTTATTCCCCTCGCAGTCGATCGTCTGGGATTCTTCTTTGGCCTCGAAAAGCGTGTGTTGATGTATTTCTATTCAAATAATATCATTGGATATATCCCTCTTCCAGTGCTGCTGACGATTTCGGCCATCCTGCTATTGCCTTTTGTGAATATCTCATGTTCTGCCGCGCTCGGCCTTTCTCTTCTTCGCTGGAAACCTGAACACATCTTGCTGGGCCTGCTATTTATTAGCTGTCGGGGGTCACGACATCGTGAACAAATTTCGTGGTTCGATAACGCTCAATTGGGTCGCGACATCGTGAACATTTTACGCCGCCGAGAGTGCTGCTTGAACTCTGGCAACAACGGTTCAACGGGTTCATCAATTGCATAATGAAAAGTCTTGATTCGCTTCATGGGCGATTCCGCTGAACGCCGATGAAATACTTCCAAGAGATGCCGATGTGTCCACAGCGTTGCCCAGACATAGTCGCCCGCCAGCCGTTTTGAGATATGCCATTGCTCATTCAACACTTCAATCGTGCCCTCCGCACTCACACGCCGAATGAAATGGATGCGCCCCGCCACAATCGGCGCCTCGTCGGGGATGGCTTGCCAGAGCGATTCAGTCAACCGATAGCGTGGCCTCCCACGCTCACTATCGCGCGGTGTTTGCCCATTCAGTTTGGGCGGCTCGTACTCGTTCATATACCACCGCTCAAACTGCGGCGTGAAATCTTGTGCCGCTTTCACCGAATCGAAATGAACTTGTTGCCACACCGCCTGATCCCATATCCCATGCAACCGTTCCACATCGCCGTTGCGTTTCGCTTCGCCCACCGGAATGAAGATGGGTTCGATGCCAACGTACAAACACAAACGTACGATTTGTCCAAAATGATGTGGCACTCGGCGACTGCCATAAAACGCGGCATCGTTGTCCATCTGCAAACCCTGCGGAATCCCCCTTGTTTTCCAGACTTTTTTGAGGTGGGCGGTCACGCTCTTCACCGTCTTGTCAGGAAAAATCGTTTGTACGCAAGCGCGCGTTTCCAAATCGATGATATGAAAGACATACACTTTCGCGCCCCCGTGCAGAAATCGCTCTGTCCAATCCATTGCGTGGATCGTGTACGTCGCGGTTGGGCGCGGTTGGGGATAGAACGATTCTGTCTTCGCGGGTCGGCGGCGTTTGAATACACCCGCTACGCGCAACACTCGCTTGATAGTCGAGACCGATGGCACCAGTCGCAGACGATAGGTCACGCGCAATTCGCGCCGTGTCGCGCCCATGCCCCGCAATCCCCAACGACGTTTCTGCACTCGCCGATAGGCGCATACGATCAAACGACGCACAGATGGCAAATATGCGTGTGAACTGCGCTGGGGCTTTCGTGATTGGCTCTGCAAACCTTTCCAGCCGCGCTGGCGATAGCGTTCTTTCCATTTGGACAACCAAGCGCGGCTGCGCGAAACAATTTCCAGTATGCGCGAGGTGCCAATGCCTTTCCGCCAGAGACGGATCGCTTTTTTTCGTTGGCGTTGTTCCTGTTTCTCGTCCATGCTGACTCCTTTGGGGAGTAGCATGAACCCAATTCGTTATACGGTGTTTCCGCTATTGCTCTACAATGTTCACGATGTCGTGACCCCTTTTTGTCTACGATGTCGTGAACCCTGACACCTACACGGATGCCAACGCCTATGCTCGCTGTCTTATCCAAACCAATTGTTGACGCCGAGAAGGAAGAGGCAATGAATTTCTTTTACGAATTGAAAATACAATTGGCGTTGGGTGAATACGAACATTTCGCCGAGGAGGTTCGCTACCCAATCACCATCCCGGTAGACGGAATTCCGAAGTCGTATACATTTGCCGCTGAATTGGAGGAAGATTTTGGAAGGATTTTTAGCGAAGATGAAATTCAAACCTTTATTTCAACCGATGAATTCAAGTTGATTTTTACATCGGAGGGGGTGAAACTTCCCGATGATAAAGTCTGGTTTGATCTAATTTGCATGGATCCTGCGTGTAATGAAGCAGAGTTCCTGATTACCGAGATCAATAATTAGGGAGATGTCTCCTCGGGAATTCATAATACTTCTGTAAATGTTGAACCACTTTCAGTAACCCCGATCCCACTGCTATGATTCGCCGCATGGAAAACGAAAAACAACCCCTCTGGAATCGCGACTCATCCATTCTCCTCGGCGGGTTTTTCGTTACCGTTTTTCTGATCGTCTATGTCTGGTGGCCGCTTGCAGAGGATTATCTCGCCTACGTAGACTGGAACGGCGAATGGTGGCGCTACATGGATTGGCTCCTGCTCGGCATCTTCGGGTTCATGTCAATAACGATTATTGCCCGGGCGAGCTTCAAAACCGACCTATTGATCGTCTTCGTGGGCATCTGTGGCGGATTGGCAATTGAGTCGTGGGGGACGCAAACAAATCTCTGGCACTACTACACTGCAGAACGTCCGCCGCTTTGGATCATCCCTGCCTGGCCGATTGCCTCTCTTTCGATCGATCGAATCACAAGGGCATTGGGTTTTTTAACCACGAAGGTCACCCTTCGACTGGGCTCAGGGCAGGCTTCGGGGCACGAAGGCGATGCCCTGAGTGCGCCGAAGGGAAAACCCTTTGTGGACTTTGTGCCCTTTGTGTTTGAACTGCTTTACTGGCTCACCTTCGCTTCATTTCTAAGCTTGATGCTGGTCTTCATTGCCCCGACATTTGACAAATCCTATACCTGGCTCTCATTGGCTTTGTGCATACTTCTCATTCTGACTCCTACAGATCACCGCTTTGCATTGCTTACCTTCGCCGCGGGATCAGGTCTTGGATACTGCCTCGAGTTGTGGGGAACGACGCGTCAATGCTGGACATATTACACGTATCAGACTCCGCCATTGTTCGCAGTGCTGGCGCACGGGATGGCCGCGGTCGCTTTTTGGCGGGCGGGACTCGTGGTGAAAACGATTTGGGGGAGATTCGGCTTCTCGAAGAATCCACAAGCATCGGCTGAGCGGGAACCGGGCCTATAGTCCATCGAGAAGTGACATTTGTCACGCAGAATCCCATTGACACGAACAGAATTAGTCCTATAATGTGACCAGCAGGTCATATGACCTTGAGGTCACATTTTATGCCTAAACAAACCTTCCTCAACCTTCCCGAAGAAAAACGCGAAACGATCATCAACGCTGCCGTGGATGAATTTGCCGAATACGGTTTGGAGAACGCCTCTACGAATCGCATTGTGAAGAACAGCGGTATTGCAAAGGGAAGTTTCTACCAATACTTTGAGGACAAACAGGATGTCTTCACGCATCTACTCGATGTGATCGAGCAGAAGGAGCTGGAATTTTTCAAAGACCAGCATCCACCGAACAACAACATGGACACCTTCCAATACTACCGTTGGATGGTCAAAACAGGCATGGAATTTGGACTCGCCCACCCACGCATGATCCAAGCCGCCTGGCGCGTACTACTTGGTGAAGGTTTTTATTACGGAAAGAATCTTGCCGGATATCGCCAGAAAACCACGCAGGCGCTTACGACAATGATCACGCAAGCCATGGAACGCGGCGAAGTCGACCCAAGTGTGGATGTGGAACTCGCTGTCATGATCATGGAAACATGGAGCAATGCGATCACCACGTACGTCCTGAATGAGGGCCTGAAGCAAAAAGATGTGCTGAAATGGATGCGTGCGCGAAAGACTCAGGAAACAATCGACAAACTGTTATATGTAATGGAATACGGTTTGCGTAAAACAGAATCTGAATTTGTAAAGAGCTTTTAGAAGAAAGGAAATCACGATGACACTCTACCTGCGCCTCGCATGGCGCAATATCTGGCGGCACCGCCGCCGCACCATCAACATCCTGTTGGCGATGAGTTTGAGTCTCGGGATGATGATGTGGTACGACGGTCTCATTGATGGTTTCAACAACGCCATCTACGGGAACGCCATCCGCGTGCTGGGCGGCAACATCCAGATCCACGCGGCGGGCTACCGCGCAAAAGTGGACAGCAACCCGCTCATCCCGTTGACGAATGACGCGGCCGTCGTCCAGGCCGCGCTCGCGCACCCCGACGTGATCTCGGCCACGCGTCGCATCCAGACGGGCGGACTGCTCAGCAATCGCGAGGGTGCCTTCGGCGTCAGCATCATTGGCATTGACCCCGAGGCGGAGGCCGCCCCCATTCAAACTGGAAACGACGCGGGCAAGCCTCTCAGCCTGATCGCCCAGAACATCAAAGAAGGTGAGTGGCTGACCGCCGACGGCGGCGATGTGATTCTGATCGGACGCGGCATGGCGGACGTGATGGATTTGAAGGTCGGCGACCGCATCACGATGGTCGGCAGTGACATCCACAAGCAGAACCGTCAGCGCACAATGACGGTGGTCGGCATCTACGACATCGGCATCCCCACCCTCGAACGGCAGTCTGCCTATATCCCGTTGGCCGAAGCGCAGGCCTTGTTCGGCCTCGACGGACAGTCCACCGAGATTCAGGTCAACATCAAGCGACTCGGCGAAGAGGACAAAGTGGTGGCCGCGCTTGAGCCTGCCCTGCCTGGCTACGAGGTCGAATCGTGGAATAAGAATTATCCCGAACTGGAAACCGCGATCAACAGCAAGGGCGCGGCGATGACTATCTTCGGCATCATCATCATATCCATCGCGGCGATCGGTATCCTGAACCTGTTGCTGATGGCCGTCTACGAGCGGACGCGTGAGATCGGCCTGCTCGGCGCGATGGGACTCAAGCCGCGTGAGATCGCCGCCCTGTTCGTTCTCGAAGGCGCGTTGATCGGAATCGTTGGCGCAGCCGCGGGCATCGTGGTTGGGCTGATCATCAACGTGATCTCCGCCCAGGTCGGGTTGGATTACACCAGTTACGCGTCCATAAGCGATTACATGGCGTTGATCAACAGTCGCATCTATCCCTCGCTCGGGTTGCAGAACCTGCCCTGGCGCGCCGCGACCGTGGTGATCATATCCACGCTTGCCGCCTTCATTCCCGCCCGCGAAGCCTCACACCGCGAACCCGCGGAGGCGTTGCATTACGTTTAGCAAAAAAACCTGACAGGTCTCCGCGATGACTTGCCGACAAAGGCTTTGTCCACGCGAAGGTGTCTGATTGTCAGACTCTCTGTAAGACCCGTTAGGTTTGGAGAACACTCTTATGTTCCAACTCTTCAAAATGGCCTTCCGCGATCTGGGACGCAACAAACGCCGCACGATTCTTTCGGCGTTGGCAGTGTCGGTTGGGATGGGCTTGCTCCTCCTGATGTCTGCTGTCCTCGTCGGAGAAATGCGCGGCGCGCTTCAGAACACCATCCAACTGTTCAGCGGACATCTCCAGATTCGTGGTCTAAACTACGATGAAAACAAGATCAGCCTGAAATGGGAAGACCTGATCGAAAACCCGCAGGCGTTGATCGACACGGTCACGGCGCAGTATCCGCAGATCGTGGACGCAGCCCCGCGTCTCGTCGCGAGTGGAATCGTGACGCGCGGCGAGAATTCCCGCGGCGTGCAGGTCATCGGCCTCGACCCCGAGTCGGAGGCGAACCAGGTTTATCGTCAAGGTGTGATCGCAGGGGACTTCCTCACTTCCGACGACCGCGAGGGAATCCTGATTGGTCAGCCGCTGGCAGAGAAGTTGGGTCTCGCGGTCGGTGACCAGATCAACCTGCTGGTCAACACATCGAACGGCGACGTCGATGAGCAGTTGTTCACGATCCGCGGCATCTACACCACCAACACGTTTGGTTACGATGAAAGCACGGTTTTCCTGCCGCTTGCCAAGGCGCAGACCATCACGGGCGCGGAGAATCGCGCCAGCCTGATCTTCATCATGTTGCAGGATCGCGATCAGGCGGACTCGGTAGCCGCGGCTTTGCAATCGCCCAACTACACGGTCGTCACCTGGCGCGACATGAACGCGATGATTGTCCAGGTCGAGGACTTCGCCAACGCCTACATGACCATCTTCTATCTCATCGTGCTGGGCATCACCGCAACCGTTGTCTCGAACACGCTGGTTATGTCCGTCTTCGAGCGGACGCGCGAGATCGGTATTCTCGCGGCTATCGGCATGAAGGGACGCCGCATTCTGGCGCAGTTCCTGACCGAGGCCGCCCTCATCGCTACGATCGGAGTCATCGGCGGACTCATCCTCGGCGGCGCGCTCTCGTACTACTTCGAGCTCTACGGTTTCCCGATGGACATCAGCAAGATGGGTCTCACGGGTATCCTGATCAATAACAGGATCTACACCCACCTGACCCTCGACAATGTCATCTACCTGAGCGTTCTCACCTACATCGTCACGCTCCTCGCCTCATTCGCCCCCGCCCGCATGGCCTCCCGCATGGAGCCAGTGGAAGCATTACACGGAAAATAGTGGAGAGTCAATTTCTTTCTTCTTTCCTCTTTCATCTCGACTAGGAAAGAAGAAAGATGAAAGAAGACTCTTCCTCAAAGGAGTTCACCATGGAAGTCACAAACATCTCGAACGTCACACGGACCTTCACCATTGGCAAAGTGGAAACACGCGCCCTGCGCGGTGTAAATCTCAAAATCGAATCGGGCGAGTTCACGGCCCTGGTCGGACCATCGGGGTCGGGCAAGACCACCCTGCTCCAGATCATCGGCTGTCTCGACCAACCTACCACAGGTTCGGTCATCATCAACGGGCAGGATGTGACCAAACTCAACCGCAACCAGCGCGCCGACCTCCGCAAGGGTACTCTCGGATTCGTGTTCCAGTTCTTCGCGCTCATCCCCACGCTCAACGCCTACGAGAATGTGGAAATGCCCCTGCTCCTCAGTGGACAGAAAAACGGCACGCGCAAAGAGCGCGTCATGGAACTACTCAATGCCGTTGGCCTCGCGGATCGCGCCCACCATCGTCCCGACCAACTCAGCGGCGGCGAGCAACAGCGCGTCGCGGTCGCCCGGGCGCTTGCCACCAATCCCAAACTGATCCTCGCTGACGAACCTACCGCCAACCTCGATACCGAGAATGGCAGGCAGGTCATGGACATCATGCAACGCCTCAACAAAGAAACGGGCGTTACATTCGTCTTCGCTACACACGACCCGCGTGTGATCAAATATGCCAAACGCGTCGTCACCTTACGCGACGGTCTTATTGTGGAAAACAATGGGAAATCAGCACAGGCCTAGGACTGCGAGAATGAGGAATATATTTTTGCTCTTCGTCATGGTGATGGCGCCGGTTCTATCTGCCTGTGCATCATCATCCGCGCCGACTGCCATTCCAACAATATCGCTGGATAATAATAGCTCGGCGACAAACACACAGTCAAGCGCTGAAAACTCGGTCTCAGCATCGGCGGTTATCGTCCCAATCAAGGACGCACGACTCTCATTTTCTGCTGTCGGCCGCGTCACTTCTGTGGACGTAAAAGTCGGTGACAGGGTCGCAGCAGGACAAATTCTCGTCAAGCTCGACACGACCATTCTGGAGGCAAAAGTTAGAGAGGCTGAAGCAAATGTACTGGCTGCGGATGCGCAAATCCGCTATTTGAATCGCCTTGCCACTGATCCCCTACATTTTGAATCCGCCCAGGCAGACCTTGTCCGCGCGCAAGCGTTGCTTGATTCCGCAAAGGCGACGCTCCTCGCCCAATCCACTCTCACTGCGCCTTTCGATGGGACCATCGTCTCTGTAGACATCGCCCCCGCTGAAACAGTCGTGCCTGGACAGGTTGTGATCGTGTTAGGTGATCTCTCCAAATATCAAATCGAGACCACTGACTTGAGCGAACGCGATGTGATACGAGTTCAGATCGGGCAACCAGCCAACGTTTTTATCGAAGCGTTGAACGAGGAGTTCACCGGCGAAGTGATTGATATTGACCGCGTCTCATCCACGCTTGGCGGAGATGTGGTTTTCAAAGTGACCATCGAACTTGATAAACAACCTCAAGGTTTGCTCTGGGGCATGAG
>DATDRD010000459.1:0-7819 GCA_035291925.1 Anaerolineales bacterium | reverse complement strand
CTCAACAAGGAACAACGCGACTACGCCGAGACCATCCGCAACTCGGGCGATGCCCTGCTCGCCATCATCAACGATATCCTCGACTTCAGCAAGATCGAAGCAGGCAAGATGGATGTTGAATTCCAACCCTTCGACCTGCGCGAATGCGTCGAATCCGCACTGGACCTGACGGCTGGCCGCGCCATCGAAAAAGGTCTCGACCTCGCCTACATCATGGACGATGATGTGCCAGTCGGCATTAAAAGCGACGTGACGCGCTTGAGGCAGATCTTTATCAACCTGCTCAGCAACGCGGTCAAGTTCACCGGGAAAGGTGAAGTCGTTCTCACCGTCCAGAAAGGCAAAGCCAAAGACGAATTGCAATTCACCGTCCGCGATACAGGCATCGGCTTATCGGAAGAAGGCATGGGCAGGCTCTTCCAATCCTTCTCACAGGCCGATTCATCCACCACGCGCAAATTCGGCGGCACGGGTCTGGGTCTCGCCATCAGCAAACGTCTCGCCGAACTGATGGGCGGTGAAATGCACGCCGAAAGCGCAGGCGTCGGTAAAGGCTCCAAATTCGTTTTCACCATCCAGGCCGAACCCGCCAAAATCGCCGAACGCAAGACCGCCCGCGATGTCAAAGATATTCAACCCGCCCTGCAGGATAAGCGCGTGCTCATCGTGGACGATAACGCCACCAACCGACGCATCCTCAAGCTTCAAACTGAAAAGTGGGGCATGACTTCGCGTGAAACGGAACATCCACGCCAGGCCCTGCAATGGATTCAAGGCGGCGAACGCTTCGACCTCATCATCACCGACATGCACATGCCCGAACTCGACGGTCTCATGCTCACGGGCGAGATCCGCAAACTGCAGGATGAAAAAGCATTACCTATTATCCTATTGACTTCATTGGGCCGACGCGAACTCGGTGCGGAGGAGTTGAACTTCTCCGCGTATCTGACCAAACCCCTTAAACCCTCGGCTCTTTACGACGCCCTGGCCGGCATCTTCGCAAGAAGCCTTGTCACCCCCAAACCTGAACCCTTTAAAGCCACAATGGACGCCGAGATGGCAAAGCGGCATCCATTGCGCGTCCTGCTTGCGGAGGACAACCAGGTCAATCAGAAACTCGCGTTACGCATCCTTGAGCAGATGGGATACCGCGCCGATATTGCGTCGAATGGCATCGAAGCGGTAGAATCCATCGAACGGCAAACATATGATGTTATATTGATGGATGTCCAAATGCCCGAAATGGATGGACTCGATGCTACACGAAATATCCGTAAGTTGACACACGTCACACAACCGCATATCATCGCCATGACCGCCAACGCCATGGAAGGCGACCGCGAGATGTGCATCGCGGCCGGCATGAACGATTACGTCAGCAAGCCGATCCGGGTCAATGAATTGGTGGAAGCGTTATTGAAAGCGGAGAGGAAATAATAAATGCCCGTAATCGACCCAGCAACCTTCGAAGAACTCAAACAAATGTCTGGTGAAGACTTCATCAATGAATTGATCGATGCCTTCCTTGACGACGCGCCGAATATGATCCAGAACATGGAATCTGCGCTGGAAGCAAGGGATGTCGAATCCTTTCGCAGGAACGCGCATTCGTTGAAGTCCAACGCCAACACCTTCGGCGCGATGGAGCTTGCTGCGCTCGCCAAGGAATTGGAATTCATGGGCAAAGAAAATAACTTGGATGTCGGGTACAGGCTTGAGGTCCTGAACGAAGCGTTTGGGAAAGTGGCCGAAGAGTTGAAGGGGATGCGCACATGAAGCCCGCACATGACCCGGGTCGCTTATTGATCGTCGACGATAACAAAGTCAATCGCATCCTGCTATCTCGCGGCGTCGAACATCATGGTCATACCGTTGAGACCGCTGAAAACGGCAGGCAGGCGTTGGAGATGTTGAAGCGCGGCTCCTATGACCTTGTTCTGCTCGATATCGAAATGCCCGAGATGAATGGTTACCAGGTGCTCGAAGCCTGCCTGCAGGATAATGAATTGCGTAACATCCCCATCATCATGACATCGTCATTGGATGAAATCGATAGTGTTGTCAAATGTGTGGAACTCGGCGCGGAAGATTACCTGAATAAACCTGTCAACCCGATCCTGTTACGGGCACGAGTCAATGCCAGCCTTGAGAAGAAACGATTGCGCGATGAACAGCGTAAACTCATCCGCACGTTTGCCACGAAGGAAGTGGCTGATGAATTATCGAAAACAGGCTTTTCTCTGGGCGGGAATTTTGTGAACGCGTCTGTCATGTTCGCGGATATACGCTCGTTCACCACACTCACAGAATCCCTCCCACCCGCCGAGATCATCGAAATGTTGAACGATTATTACGCCCTCATGTTCGAAGCCATTACTAGCAATGGCGGCTCCGTCAACCAGATGATCGGCGATGGGTTGATGGCGATCTTTGGTGCGCCCGTTCCCTATGAAGACCATTGCGAACGCGCTGTGAACGCCGCAAAGGAAATGCTCGAATTGCTCGAAGCATTCAACCAGGACCAAGCCGCGCAGGACAAGCCGCAGATCAAGATCGGAATTGGGATTGCCTCCGGCATGGTGATTGCGGGTTTTACAGGGACACAACACCGCGCCACCTATACATGCGTTGGCGATACAGTCAATCTCGCGGCGCGGCTCGAAGCGCAGACAAAGGTCATTGGCAGGCCGATTTTGATCGAAAGTGTTACGCGGTCGGATTTGAACGATTCGTTCAAGGTTGAGTCGCATGGCTTGATGCAATTGAAGGGGAAAACCATCGAAGTCGAAGTCTTTTCAGTATCTGCCGGGCAAAAGGTATAAAATGCGCTCGAGTACCTTGCGAAAAATTCCCCTTTTCTCATCCCTTCCGCTAAATGAGATTAAATATTTAGCGTCTATGCTAGTCCCCTATAAATATCCGGCAGGTCACGTTCTGTTCCACGAGGGCTCGTTGGAAGAAGAATTCTATATTCTGCTGGAAGGCGAGGTCGAGATTCTCAAATCTGTCGGCACTTCTGATGAACGCAGCCTGGGAGTGCGCAAGGCCGTAAGCTTGCTCGGTGAAATGAGCTTGTTCAGCCATGACGGCTACCGTACCGCAACTGTGCGTTCACTCACAACTTTGGATCTGTTCAAAATGGACCGCACCGAGTTCGATGCCCTTCTGCACCGGCAGCCTCAGCTTGCTTACGAACTGGTTGGATTGCTCAGCAATCGCTTGGAAGATTCCGAAAACCTGACCATCATCGAACTAAAAGAAAAAAACGAGAGGTTGAGGAGTGCATACAAGGAACTAAAAGCAGCCCAGAAGCAGATTATCGAAAAAGAGAAATTGGAGCATGAACTCGAACTCTCGGGCCATATACAGCAGAGCATTCTTCCCCGAAGCTTGCCAAAACGGCATGGTTTTGATTTCGGTGCGTCAATGATCCCTGCGCACGCTGTGGGCGGCGATTTTTATACCTTCCTGGCACTGGATAAAAACCGCGTGGGTATTGTAGTGGGCGACGTCTGCGATAAGGGCGTCCCGGCGGCGCTGTTCATGTCAATGGTATACAGCTTGATCCGTGTGGAAGCCCGCATTTCGAAATCACCTGTAAAAGTACTGAGACAGGTTAACCGCCACCTCTTGCAGATGATGAGCAACTCAAGCATGTTCGTTACGCTGATCTATGGCGTTCTGAATTGCGAGAACGGACAGTTCCATTATGCCCGGGCGGCCCATCCGGCCCCTATCATGCTGGATGGGAAGGGAACAACCATGAAGGTCCTGATTAAACCAGGACAACCACTTGGATTGTTCGGAAATCTGCCAATAGATGAAGAGCGGATCACCATTCCGTACGGAGGCACGCTTCTCCTTTTCAGTGATGGATTGAATGAGTCCTGTAATATTGATGGGGTTGAGTTTGGAAATGAGGGACTCGCTGTTTCCCTCTCTTCAGCCCGCCACAAACGTGCACAACGGATCTGCGAACATTTATGGGATGCCATCCATGCTTATAGTCAGGAGATGCCGCAAGGCGACGATTTCACAGCCGTCGTTATAAAAAGGCTCACAATAAAATGACGAGGCGTTCAGCGCCTATATCTGAGATAGTGAAATTTCTCGGGAGCGTGCGCTCTTTTTCCAAGTTGAGCGAATCTGCCCTGGTACTGCTGGCGCATTCAGGCAGGTTTGTGCACCTTGCCAAAGGGGAAATTCTATTCTTTCAATCCGACCCGTCTGAATCAGCATATTTAGTTCGTAGTGGAAATATCTCCATTGTACTGAACAGTCTTGATGGCCGCGAGATGGTGATCAATGAGATGCATGCGGGCGATATGTTCGGCGAACTGGGCATCCTGACGAAAAAAGCGCGTTCCACGAGCGCGGTCGCGCGTTCGAACAGCGAACTGTTCGTCGTCCCGCGCCATATATTCCTGCGCATGTTTGAAGAAGAACCTTCACTGGCGCGTCTCATATTGGAGATGACCGCCGATCGTTTACAAATGAGCAGCAAACGCGAAAGCGCGCTGGCATTTCTGGATGCGCAAGCCCGTCTGGCAAGACTCCTTTTGGAATTGGAGGAGCAGGAACACGACAAGGGCTATGTCACCATATCGCAGGATGAACTCGCCCATCGTACGGGATTGATCCGCCAGACTGTCGCAAAGGCGCTTGGCAAATGGCGGCGCGCAGGCTGGTTGATCACAGGGCGAGGGCGTATTCTGATCCTGAACAGGCAGGCACTTGAAGGTTTGGAAAACAATCTATTGCTTTAACCTTTATGTCGCCAAAGTGACAGACAGGCCAACCAGGAAGTTGTATATTAAGACCAACGATATCAAAATGCTATATCACCAAGGAGATATGAAATGAAGACTACCCGATCGCAAGCTTCCAAACGACTGTTCAAGAAATTGTCCGCATTGCGCGCCACCCTGTCCAATGAAGAGCGCAAGATCCTCGATGAGCTCATTGTCAGCGAAGTTGCCGCGCACAAGATGACCAGCAAGTCCATTGGCAAGGCAGTCAGCAAATCCGCCAACAAGGCCTCTGAAGTTGCCGCGCACAAGCTGACCAGCAAGTCCATTGGCAAGGCGGTCAGCAAATCTGCCAACAAGGCCTCTGAAGTTGCCGCGCACAAACTGACCAGCAAGTCCATTGGCAAGGCAGCGGGCAAATCCGCCAACAAGGCCTCTGAAGTTGCCGCGCACAAGATGACTTCCAAGGCTGCGAGCAAAGCTGCCAGCAAACCCACCTTCCGCATTGCCTTCGATCCGAACTCCGAAGAATATAAAATTCAGGCCTAACGCTCCACGTTAGCCATAAAAGTGGATTTTCTGCAGCACAGCTTATTGTAGAAAATCCACTTTTCAATTTATACTAGACATGTCACACCAGCGCATAATGCGCAGTTTTCGTTTTCCACTCATACCGTATGGACGGCAGGTTATTATGAAACCCGATCAAAATATCAACGAAGAGAAATTATCCGAGCAGTTGCAAAGCTTGCTTGTATCCATCGAAGCCAGCGGACGGGCAGTATTACCGAGATCCAACGATGTGCTGTTGAAATCCATTGTGGAAGCGGCAGCGCGGATATTTGGCGCAGCGGCGGCTTCCATACTGCTGGCCAACGAAGAGGAGGAGGCACTGGAATTCAAGGTTGCTTTTGGTCCTTCTGACCAGGACCTTGTCGGTACAAAGTTCCCCTACGATAAAGGCATTGCCGGTTATGTGTTCATGACCGGTCAACCGATCGCCACTTCCAACGTGCGCGAGGATAAGCGCTTTAATCAGGATTTTGCCAAAAGCACCGGCTACGTTCCCGACTCGATCCTTGCGACCCCCCTCATCTCCTCCGATGACCGGGTGATCGGCGTGATGGAAATATTGGACAAGATCGACGCCACTTCCTTTGATTTGCAAGACATGGAATTACTGGGCATGTTCGCCCAGCAAGCTGCCATGGCAATTGACATGTCCCAACAAATCGATAGTATTGAGCAGGCACTGGTACACGGCTTGAAACGCCTTGCCAAGGCTGATAAATCGCAGGATTCGTCCGACTTACAATCCACACTGGATCAAGCCCTGAGCGGGGAAAATAGACCTTCAGACCTCCTGGAACTGGCAGACCTGTTCAATGACATCAGCGCTCTCGGTGAGGCGGAAAGAAAAACCTGTTTACAGGTTTTAAACGTCTTTGCTGAATACCGCAAATCAACTTCAGCACCACGCAGGTTCAGATAAATGCCCGAAGAAACATTACGCCCTGCCTGGTCCCAGAATTTCACGCCAGACGCCATTCAAGAACTGCTGGCACAAGGTCCGTTTGCCAAAATAACGCCCGAATGGGCATGGGGTAAGAGCACCGGCAAAGGGATTCGCGTCGCGGTGGTGGATAGCGGCGTCGAGTACGATCATCCCGCACTGGAGGGTTGCGTCCGCGGCGGAGTTGTCGTTGAGTATGACGCGAAGGCCAAGGATAATTACCGCATCAAACCGGACGATAAGCCGATCGATGTTTCTGGTCACGGGACTGCGTGTGCAGGCATCATCCATTCGATCGCACCGGAGGCGGAAATATACAGTGTGCGCGTGCTCGGACGGAACATGGGTGGGCGCGCCATTCAATTTGCCGCCGGTCTGGATTGGGCAGTCGAAAACGATATGCAGGTTGTCAACCTGAGTTTGAGCACTTCACTTGAGGAATTTTTTGGTCTTTTTCATGACCTCGCTGACCAGGCGTATTTCAAAAACATGAACCTGATCTCGGCCGTGAACAACATTCCCGAACCCAGCTATCCATCATTGTATTCATCTGTGATCTCGGTTGCGGCGCACGAAGGGCACGATCCGTTCACTTATTATTACAATCCGAACCCGCCCGTTGAGTTTGGCGCACCGGGCATTGACGTGGAAGTTGCATGGAACAAGAAGCAATACCTGGTCTGCACCGGCAATAGTTTTGCCGCGCCACACATTACAGGAATCACTGCTCTTATCCGGGCCAAACATCCCGAGCTGACTCCTTTCCAAATCAAGACCGCATTACTTGCTTGCGCAGCAAATACAAAACGACAAAGTAAATAGATTCCGTCATTGCGAGGAGCGCTCTTGCTCTTTGCGACGAAGCAATCCCCTACTCGACAAGGAGATTGCTTTGGGCGGAAAAGCACCGCCCTCGCAATGACGAACTTTGGAGGCACTCATGGAGCAAGTCGAAAAGCCAACCAGGTGGTCGTTAAGTGACCTTCTCCCGGAGCCGGTTGATCAGGCATTGGATGAAACTTTCTCGAAACTGGAGCAGGCTCTGGTCAAGTTGGAGGCGGCACGTGAGACTCTTACATCCGGGATCGCGTGGCAGGATTTCAATAAGGTCCTTGCTTCACTCGAATCCATTGCCCTCATAAAAAGCAAGGTTGAAGGGTATGCAGACCTTGCCTTTGCGGAGGATACTCAAAACGCCGCGACGTTGAATCTGCGCGACCGCGTGGATCAGGTATTGACTGATTCAGGCAACCGCGTCTTGTTCTTTGAGATGTGGTTCAAGGAGTTATCGGATGAGGTCACGCAGAATTTGATCGAACACAGCGGGGACCTGCGTTATTTTCTCGAAACAATGAGGCGCTTCAAACCATTCACGCTCAGCGAAACAGAAGAGAAGATGATTAATCTAAAAGACGTGAACGGGATTGATGCCATGGTCAATCTCTATGAGATGATCACAAACCATTTCACTTTTTCACTGGAGGTTGGCGGCGAAAAACAAACTCTTACCCGCGATCAACTGGCAAGTTATTTTCAAAGCTCTTTGCCTGAAGCA
>DATDRD010000458.1:0-3686 GCA_035291925.1 Anaerolineales bacterium | reverse complement strand
TTCAACCAACAAAGCCTGAAAACCGCGCGCCGATGGAAAAAGTCTTATATGAGGTGAAGAAGGTCATCGTCGGGCAGGATCACCTGCTCGAACGGATGGTTGTCGCGCTTTTGGCGCGCGGGCACATCCTGGTGGAAGGTGTGCCGGGACTGGCCAAGACGATGGCGATCAAGACTCTGGCGGAGGCGATTGGCGGAGAGTTCAAGCGCATCCAATTCACGCCTGATCTTGTTCCCGCTGATCTGATCGGTACGCGCATCTATAACCAGAAGGTTGGAAAATTCGATACTTCGCTTGGCCCCGTTTTTACCAACCTCCTTCTTGCGGACGAGATCAACCGGGCGCCCGCCAAAGTGCAAAGCGCCTTGCTGGAGGTGATGCAGGAGCGGCAGGTGACCATTGGGCGCGAGACCTTCCAGGTACCGAATCCCTTCCTGGTGCTGGCGACACAGAACCCGATAGAGACTGAAGGCACGTATGCCCTGCCTGAAGCGCAGGTGGACCGATTTATGCTTAAGGTGCTTGTTGATTATCCCACTTCGACGGAGGAATTCGTTATCGTCGAACGGATGACGGGCATGCTCCAGGCCGTGCAGAAAGTCCTGACCACCGATCAATTGCTTAAGCTGCAAAAAGATGCAGACCGTGTGTATGTTGACCCCGCGCTGATGGAATATGCAGTGCGCATGGCAACTGCCACGCGCAAGCCGCAGGATGTTGGCATGAAGGAACTGGAGCGATACATCATGTTCGGCGCAAGCCCGCGTGCTTCGATCAATCTGATCCTAACCGGGCGGGCGCTGGCCTTCGTGCGCGGACGCAACTACGCGCTGCCGCAGGATGTGCTTGACATGGCGCTCGATGTGATGAGGCATCGCATCGTGTTATCGTATGAGGCTCTTTCCGACAACGTCACCGGCGATGATATTCTGAACAGGATACTGGATCGGATCCCGATCCCTGTGGTGCCTTTACATGAGCATGTCGACATCCGAAGCAACGCCTGAACGCATTCTGCAGCGTCTGGACTGGCACGTCATCCGGCGACTGGATGGCTTGTTGCAGGGTGATTATCGCACGCTGTTTTACGGCTTCGGCGTGGACTTTGCCGACCTGCGGGAGTATCAGGCCGAGGATGATATTCGTTATATTGATTGGAACGTCACCGCGCGCATGGACACTCCATATGTGCGGCAATATGTCGAAGACCGCGAGATCACCGCGTGGTTTTTGCTTGATGTGAGTCCATCGGTGGATTTTGGCGCTGTCCACAATCAGAAGCGGACAGTGCTCATGAATTTTGTGGCTGTGGTCGCGCGGTTGTTGACGCGTCACGGGAATCGAGTGGGGGCAATGATGTTTGGGAGCACGGGGACCGTCCAGCACACGGTTCCCCCGCGTGGCGGGCGGATACAGGTTCTGCGTCTCATCAATGACATGCTCAAACAACCGCGTCTCTCTCACGCGCCGTTCACGGATCTTAAGCTGTTCTTGAATGGCGCGCTGAATACGATCAAGAGGCGTTCGCTGGTGTTCGTCATTTCGGATTTCATCAGTGCGCCCGGATGGGAAGCTCCGTTGAGTTTGCTCAATCAACGCCACGATGTGCTTGCCATTCGTTTATGGGACCCGCGTGAGGTGGAAATGCCTGATATCGGGATCGTTGTCATGCAGGACGCGGAGACCGGGGAGCAGTTGCATGTGGATACGCATGACCGCAAATTCCGGCAGCGTTTTTTTGATGCGGCGCAACTTCGCGAATCAGGATTGAAACAGTCGTTCAAACGCGCGGGTGTGGATATGTTATCGCTCTCGACGGAGGAAGACATGGTGCGGGCCATCGTGCGTTTTGCGAAGCAGCGGCAGGGACGCCGGAAATAAGTGAAGGTTTAATAATGTCATTCATCTGGCCCTCACTGCTTGTGTTGTTGTTATGCGTTCCGTTGCTGGTTCTGCTTTATTTTCGAATGCAGCAGCGCCGGCACAGGTTTGCGGCTCGCTTTGGAAGCCTCGGCCTCGTGCACGATGCAGTGGGGAGTGGGCCCGGGCTGCGCCGTCATATTCCTGCGATCATTTTCCTGGGCGGCGTCACGATACTTGTGATCTCGCTGGCGCGGCCCCAGGCCACGCTCAACCTGCCGCGAGTCGAGGGCACAGTTATCCTGACGTTCGATGTTTCAGGCAGTATGGCAGCGGATGACTTGAAGCCAACGCGCATGGAAGCAGCCAAAACCGCGGCGCGCGAGTTTGTGGGGAACCAGCCGCCCGGTGTATTGATTGCAGTTGTCGCTTTCAGTGACGGCGGTATATCTGTACAGGCCCCGACGGCTGACAGGGAAGAGACTCTCGCTACGATAGAGCGTCTCGTCCCGCGGCGCGGTACGTCGGTCGGAAACGGTATTCTGGTTTCTCTCAATACGATCGCCGTTGATGCCGGAGACCCTCCCATCTTGAGCGCCAACAGCCTCACAGCGCCTCAAGCGCCGGCAACGCCGCCTCAGGGCTGGTACACATCTGCTGTGATCGTCCTGCTCAGCGATGGGGAGAACAACGAGGATCCGGATCCAATTCTCGCGGCGGAGCTGGCGGCAGACCTGGGCGTGCGCATCTACACTGTCGGCATCGGCAGCGCAGCGGGAGCGATCCTCGAAATTGAAGGTTTTACCGTTCATTCACAACTGAATGAGCCCATGTTGCAGGAGATCTCGAATATCACCGGCGGGGAGTATTACAACGCCGGGAATGAGGAGGAACTGCGCAGGATATACAGTGACCTTGAACCAAAGTTGTCGATCAGGCCGGAGGAGATAGAAGTGACCTCGATTTTTGCAGGGTTCGCTATTCTTGTTTTTTTGGTTGGCGGCGCGTTATCGCTGCTCTGGTTTGGCCGTGTGCTGTGAACTGATTATCCGTTTTGTGAGTGCGCAAGGAGGCAGTCGATGAGTTTGCTATGGCCCGGATCCCTACTCCTGTTGGTTCTCATCCCGCTGGTTGTTGCGGTTTATCTCTGGCTGTTGAGACGACGACAGCGCTTTACAATCCGCTACTCGAGCCTGTCATTGATGCGTGAGGCGGTGTCCAGGCAATCCTGGTTGCGGAGACACCTGCCGTTCGTCCTGTTTTTGTTTGCGCTTGCAAGTCTGGTGTTCGCGCTGGGGCGGCCCGTGGCAAGTGTTATGATTCCATCGAATCGAGCCACGATCATCCTTGCGATCGATGTCTCGAGGAGCATGTGTTCGAACGATATTCCTCCCAACCGGTTGGAAGCTGCCAAGGATGCGGCCCAATCCTTTATTCAGAACCATCAGGCAGGCAGGCAGATCGGCATCGTCGCGTTTGCCGGCTTTGCCGAGTTGATCCAGCCTCCCACGAATGATGTGCGGCTGCTCACCACTGCTGTCGAAAGTCTGACCACCGCGCGCAGGACGGCGATTGGCAGTGCAATCCTTCGGTCTCTGGATGCGATTGCCGAAGTGGATGAGCGGGTTGCGCCGAGTGATCTCGGTTCTGCCTCCTCGACTGTGCAGCCGGCCGCCCCTGAGGAGGGGTTTGTGCCCCATATCATTGTCCTTCTCACAGACGGGGCAAGCAACGCGGGGCCTTATCCACTGGTTGCCGCAGGACAGGCTGTTGAACGCGGAGTCCGGGTTTATACCATTGGTTTTGGTACAACCAATAATAATTCC
>DATDRD010000457.1:0-2279 GCA_035291925.1 Anaerolineales bacterium | reverse complement strand
TTGCTGATCAATTCTGAAATCCCCTTGCCCTGATTCGCCGCGGTCTGTACAACCGGGATATTTCCAAGCAATTGCGAGAGATTATCAATATTAATCCTCGCCCCATCCTTTTTCAGCGCGTCGGCCATATTGAGTGCCAGCACAACAGGCACATCGAGCTCGAGCAACTGCACGGTGAGATATAGATTTCTTTCAAGGTTTGTGGCATCCACAACATTGATGACCACGTCGGGCCGTTCTTCGATAATGAAGTCGCGGGCGATGATCTCTTCGGGCGAATAGGCGGTCAGGCTGTATGTTCCAGGCAGGTCTACGATATTGATCGTCAAGTTGTCATGTTTGATCTCGCCCTCTTTCTTTTCAACCGTCTTACCGGGCCAGTTGCCCGTATGTTGGTGCAGTCCCGTTAATGCGTTGAAGATGGTTGACTTGCCCGCGTTGGGATTGCCCGCCAGGGCGATGGTCAGATCAGCCATTCGTGTCCCCATTCAAGGTCACTTCGATTTGCGCGGCTTCCTCTTTTCGCAAAGCCAGGTGATATCCCTTGATAAAATATTCCACCGGGTCACCCAGCGGCGCGTGCCGCTCGATCAGGATCGTCTCACCTTTCAGGATGCCCATCTCGATGAAACGCCTGCGCAACGGACCTGCCCCACCGACGCGGATAATGGTCGCGCGCTGACCAGGTTGGAGCAAATGAAGTTGAATTGGATCAGCCATGCATGATTCCTTTTTAAGAATGAATGGATTTCACAAGCACGAATTCCGCCAGCAATAATCCCAGTGCAACCTCTTTCCCACCTGCCTCGCTCTCTCCAGCGGGGTCCACCCGCAGCGTGATCGGACCCTGCATGGGCGCGGCCTCGATAACGGTTACCTCACATCCAGGCATGAGACCGCGTTCCTGCAAATATTTGAGCACATCCGTGGAAGTAGCGTTCACTGCCATGACCTGCACCGTATCGCCTACCGCAACCGTGCTGAGTGGAACACCATCCAGCGGCGTACATGTACCATCCGCGGCGTAGATGGGATTTCCGTGCGGACATGTTTTCGGCTCGCCCAGAAATGCGGACAGTGCATCAGTTACTTCAGGCGCGGTGGCGTGTTCCAGATCGCAGGCCAGTTCGTACACCTGCGCCCACTCCATCTCCAGCTGATCATACAAAAAACATTCCCATAAACGCTGGCGGCGCGTCACATCGCACGCTACTTGATGCCCCTTCTGGGTCAGGGCCACTCCCTTGTATGGCGTGTGAGAGACCAGGCCCTGTTCATCCAACCGCCGAACCATCTCATTGGCTGAAACGGGCGTCACACTCAACCGCTCGGCAAGGCGGCCAATTGCCACGGCCTCGTGGTCGCTGATCTCGATCAATGCCTTCAGGTACATTTCCGTGCTTTCACTCAAATGCTGGACAGACATAAGGTATACCTTTTGATAATGTTATGGTTGACCTTATTATTCCCGAGTTCCCTCTTTTTGGCTATTGATGGATGTCATCTTCTGTCTGTGAACTAAATTACATAATAGACCTCTTGCGAAAGTCCTTTTTGCCACAGAGATCGCAGAGAAAAAGTGTTTTTAAGGGCGGTTTCTCAAAGGTCTCTGTGTGCTCTGTGGCTGTATTGTGCCCACTTATGCAAGAGGTCAAATATTACATTCCGCTTCATTCCGCCCCGACGCCTGATCCCGCTAGACGAACGTACTCCCCTCCCCTGGAGCAGAGTCTGTTGGGGTCGCGATTAGGTATCCTCTTTAAATTGCATTGTTTTCCATTCCGCAGGCTCCTTATTCCGATCAAATAACATAACCAGAATGGGTATGCCCGGTGATATGTCGTTCAAAACGTTCAAGATTGGAGAATTCTGATGTTCACTGTGTAGATGCCGGACCCCTTTTGATTCCTAAGAATAACACCAAATTCAGCTTATAACAGTCCGATTTTAGTGCCAGGAAACTTAACATACAATCGCCATCCACCCGAGACGGCGATTGTTCTGTCTGTCGGGTTGCCGGGATTTGACCTCGAGACCTCACCGACCCGAAGTAAGGTGGCGATGACAGCTATAATGTTCGATGGTCAGCCGCAGACCACACCAGTCTGGCGCAATCGGCAGGGCGGCTATGTATCGAGTATGAGGATTATTTTATTTTTTCCTGATGATCCGTATATTTGTCGAGTTCTGATGGATCGGTTTGCTCGAGCCAATCACATACGGCCAGGGTATTCTCCAGGAAGGATCCATCTGTGATGAACTTTTTATCAAACAGTGCA
>DATDRD010000456.1:0-6553 GCA_035291925.1 Anaerolineales bacterium | reverse complement strand
ACACGCTTCATATCGGAAGTGATTTCTGTCCGCTCCAGCACCTCGGACGTGATCGCTTCGATCCCATCGGGAAGCTGGGTCACATAACATGGACCGGTCAGCACTTCGAGCGAAAGGCTTTCAACCGTGCGACCATCGTTGAGAAAATGATGAGGCGCGTCGACGTGTGTGCCGAGATGCACGCTTGAACTAATGCGTGTGACATTGGCATGCGCGCCTTTATCCATGGATTCGAATTGCTCGAGTTCAAGTCCTGGATCACCGGGCCAGGTGGGAAGATTTGGCGAAATGGTGAGGGAAATATCATAGATGGTCATCGTGGAACTCCTTGTTTCTACATGTCGCGCTGAGCGGAGTGAGCCGACAGGCGAACATGGACGAAACATGAAACGGGACGCTTTATGGGCCTGGACTCGGCGTAGTTGACGGAAACAGACCCGGGGCTTGCACTGAGCCTGGTCGAAGTGTCCCGGAAAGAGGCGGGATGGACATCGGGGTCAAGGTCGGCGTGATAGTTGGAGTCGGCGTCGCATTAAACGGAATCCATCCGCTGTAATAAAAATATTCCTGCAAGAAACCAGCGCGCTCCGCCGCTGTCATTATACGCGGACGTGAATAATCTTCAAGCAAAGCCGTGATCAATTCCGCGCTGATGAATCGCCCGTCATAGATCACGTAGCGATCAAGGAATTCACGCCGAATGCCAGGTGGCATCCAATCCTGGTCACCCATTTGGTCGAAGAACAAATTGCCAAGGCCGTAATGAATGAATGCACCCTCATGAAACTCCATCATCTGTGCATAATGCGCCTGACTGCCACTGACAATCGACGCGCCTGCATCAGCCATCAAACGGAAATCATCCTTTTGCTGAGGGCTGGGACGCGCGTCATAGCTTTCATTCCACTGAAAAGTGGAGATGACAACATAACCTTCCGCTTTCAATTGATTGATCTTCTGCGTGAGATATGAGAAATCACATGGCGCTGCGCCGGGATGAAAATCCGTTGCAGTTGGGAAGCGACCGACATCAGGTTTATTGCAACCGATGAATGCAATCTTGCTGCCATTGACTTCAAACAGCGCGGGCTTGAGAGAATCCTGCAAATCCACGCCGCCGCCAAAATATGGGAGTCCTTTTTCTTCATAGATTGCAATTGTTTCCAACATTCCAGCCGCGCCACGATCAGCAAAGTGATTGCCGGCCAGCTCCACAACATCGGTTCCAATGTCGGTGAGCAAATCAATATATTTCGGGTCACTGCAAAATACGAGCGCGCCTGCGTCCGGCTTGGGAAATGTACAGCCGGTAAAGAACGGGATCTCATTGCTCACATGTGCGATGTCCGCCTCACGCATCAGATCCCGGATCTTTTCGCCGGGATAGGTCGTACCTTTCACTTCCATCGTAAATGCAGTCGCGCGCACAAGCGCGGTCACGCCTGTCATGATGACTGTTGTCAGTTTGGATGGATCGTAGTTCGAAGGCTTGCCCTGAGCGAGGTCGAAGGGATGAAGGGTGAACGCTTCGCGTGAAGGCTGGGTTGATTGAAGAGTGAAATTAACAACGAGAGGATATTTTGAAAGATCAAATTCTTTGCGGATCGGCGATTGGCCATCAACGGTCAACACCTTCCAGCGCGGTTCGAGCGATTCAAATGGGATGATCGCCCAGGATGGGATATCAGTCCATGCAATATCAAGCAATTTATCCGCCAGCCCGATTCGAACGGAGCCGGTAGCTGGTTCGCCCCAAAGCGCGGTGAACGCGGCGAGAGTGGATTCCTCCATCAATAATGGGATCCCGTTGAAAGGAGGAGGAGCCTTACCTTCACTCCACACAGCACGAAGTTCTTCAAATGTTACCCCATCTATAACGGTTGGGAACGGCGCAACGAGCGCGTAAATCCATTGGAAACTCGTTTCATTCGCCTGGGCTTCCTGCGCCTGATCCGCGGAAATATCAAGTCGTAGACTGGCATTCGTTGGAATATCCCAGCTCTCGGCTTGCCCGCGCAGAGATGCAGGGATTGAATCGCCAATCCACAGACCGGCAGGAGCGGGCGTGGATGCAACGATCTCAACGGAGGAATTTACAGGAAGAGATTCTTGAGTAATTTGTGGAAGAGGGGTTGCGTGCACACCGCAAGCTGAAAGTGGCAAAGCAAATAGATTCACAAGAACCAACAAGTAGCGCGGAGATTGCTTCGTCGTGGCGCCAAAGGCGCCACTCCTCGCAATGACATTCTGTTGTTTTAAAGGCATGGCGCCTTGATTATACTATTCTGCTTTGAGGGTGATCTCCGAGAGCGCAAACTGCTTAAGCGCGCCTTCATCAATCGTCACGCCCAGGCCATGACCATTTGGCACATTTATTGTGCTATCGTCATTCAAGACAAAGCGTTCATTAGTAATATCGCGTTGATAATAGCGATCCGAGGCAGAGATATCTCCCGGCAAAACAAAACCAGGCAATGAAGCAATCGCCAGGTTTGACGCACGCCCCACGCCCGTCTCCAACATCCCTCCGCACCAGACCGGCACATTCCGCGCGCGGCAATAATCATGGATCATGATCCCCTCGCTCAGCCCCGCCACGCGGGCGGGTTTGATGTTGATGATCTTGCAGGACTTCATCTCCAGCGCATAACGGGCGTGGCGCGGCGAGACGATACTTTCATCCAAACAGATCGGCGTCTTGAACTCCGCCTGTAATATGCGATGATCCCAAATATCATCTTCGAACAAAGGCTGTTCGATCAACAGTAAATTTAGATCATCGAGAGGCTTGAGCGCGCCGGCGGTCTCCAATGTGTAAGCAGAATTTGCGTCCACTTGCAGGCGCAGGTCAGGATAGGCGCGTCGAACTGCGGAGGTCTCGTCTACTTCGCGGCCCGGTTTGATCTTGATCTTGACGCGGCGATAACCTTTTTCCAGATAAGATTCCACGCTTCGCACCAGTGCGGAGGCTGATTCCTGGATCCCAATCGAGACCCCCACCTCAACTCTATCGGGCGTGCCCCCGAACATTTCCTTCAACGATTTGCCATCGCGTTTCCCAAGCAGGTCCCACAACGCCATCTCCACGCCAGCCTTCGCGAGATGATGTCCGCGAATCCCTTCCACGCGTTTCTGGAAATCGGGCGCGTCTGTTACATTTTTTCCAAGAATTAGCGGAGCAACGAAATCCTTGAGGACATGCCACGCAGTCCCTGAAGTTTCGTAGTTATAGCCAGGGTCACGAGTGGCGACGCATTCACCGTAACCCGTTAACCCTTCGGCTTGCAACGTGATCAGAATACACTGGCGATCTGTCTCGCGTCCAAAGGATGTTTCAAAGGGCGAAACCAGGGGCATGGAAATATGACGAAAAGTCATTGATTCGATTTTCATGATTGCCCTTCCATGATGAGGGGACGACTTTTTTGTTTCTCGTCCCTTATGGGTTATTCTATCTTTACTTCCCCAGGCTCATCATTCAGCTTCAAGCCGCGCAGGGCATCGTCCATGCTGGTCGCGTCGCGGCGCATGCCGGCCGCGGGCGTCCCGCAAAATGGACAGATATTCCACGGCAGTTCCAGCAACCTGTTGCAGTTCTCACAGTTCTTCTTCAGCTTCGTATGGCAATTCGGGCAGACCTGCCAGTCATCTTTCACGCGGCGTTCGCAACCCGGACAGAGAGGCAGATCTTCCAGAGCTTGAAGCAAGGCTTCCTCTTCAAGTGTCCGCTGGTATTCTTCTTCAAGCGTGCGTTGAGGACGAAGAATAAGGTAGACCAGCACGCCAGGCAAATTGAGAACAGCAACAAGCAAGGTAGCGAGCGTTTGCACCAGCGGGTCACGTGCGCGTGTACGGATGTCACGATACGTCCAAATGACAAGTGAAATCCAGAGAGCCGCAAGGAACGCGCCGCCGAAGCCGGTCAGCACAAGAAGGAGATTACTTACAAAGGTGGGATCAAGAGTCATAAAGTTTCACAGATTAGTGAGGTTGGCTCAGAGGCCGTCTGAGACCTGTTGGGAGCACTCAATGTATTTTATCCCATCTCAAGGCACTTCGTGATGGAAATGCCATTCACCTGCATCCTGATCCACGTACGAACGCGCGCCAAGCACTTGATAGAAAGTGATTCCAGGTCGCAGGTAAATCGGTGCTCCATTAAGACCGGCCAATAACAATGGTTGATCTTTATTTGTTCGATACCAGCGTGCCAGGATTCCCACACCATCGCGGAACACATAAGCTTCGCCTGAACCGGTCAAATCGATCTTATACACTTCATCTTCCTGGTCAAAAGTATTCGAAAATGTGTGCGGTGCAAGGATATACACAATATTGGATGCATGAACCGCCGTCGCCGTGACAGCGTCCATGAGTACGTCGTAAGATTCAGGTTTGTCATTGCGGGTATCGGCTATTTCCTGATAACGGACATATTGCTGAGTCTCCGGGCGGTATAACCAGTAATTATATGAATCTACTGAATAGTAGGTGAACATCTGCGTCCCGAGCAGATCGGACATTGGTACGGTCTCGCTGAAGAAACCACTGCGGATGACTTGACGCTGATTCTCGAGTCCATCCCGAACGACGCAATCCTCCCACAAGATGGTACTAAAGTACGAATTGTTATATACCTCTATGTTTCGGCTGGGTAACAGCCGGAATGGAGGACACGACCCATTTGTGGGCACAACAAGAAAGTCGGAAAAGTCGCTGGCCTGGAAATAATTAAGCTCACGCGGGTCGGCGAATTTAAAAACAAGGTAGGAATGGTACATGCGCTGGACATGTTCATCGAAATAACGTCCCGAACGGACAGGCCCCACCCACTCAGAGTCATTGCCATAAAATACTGCGATAAAACGCGTCAGCCCGGCTTCGATGTAATATTCAAAGACAGTATCCGCAAGTGTCAATCCTGATTGCGGACGGACATAACGCGGGTAATTTGCCACTTTGATGGCGAGGGGACGGCGTTCCAGGACTGAAGGGTTTGAAGGAGGCAGACCCGTCAGAGGATTAATGCTTGCCGGTGACGTAAAGGTAGGGACAGTGAGCTCTGCTGGAAGCGATTCGGGCGGGACCGCGGTGTCAATTGGCGCAGGAGGCAGAGAGGTCACTGTCGGAAGGTACACGGGTGTTGGTGCCGCAGCAGAATAGGGTGAGTCTGAGGCGTTTGCTGATCCCGGCTGAAATGGAGTCGGAGAGGGGATTCCAATTGCAGACGTGTTTTTCGTCGGCAAATCGCATCCGGAAAGGAACACAAGCAGAATTAAAAGCAAAGTGGAAGTAATACGCATGCGGTTGATTGTACAATAAAGAGCCCACCCTGCAAACCTGATAAAATTACTGCGCATGTTTATTCTTATCACAGTCGCAATATTATTCCTGACAGGTCTTTCAGTGCTGTTGTTGCGGTTTATCCTGCCCGCGTTTCGGTACACGTGGCTGGTCGCGACAGGCGGCGGGACCCTGGCGTGGATCAGCGTCTTCGCATGGCAGGCGCAGATGCCCATAGCCCTGCAGTTTTCCATCTGGCAGCCTACTTTACTCTTCTCTCAATCACCCACATTTATCGCGGACGGTATTGCATGGGCGTTTGCAGTAAGCCTTATTACACTATGCCTCGCAATCATTGTCACGTCCGTTGTGCGCAGTAATTTTCCGAACACCGTAAGCTGGACGGGCATGTTAGTACTTACCTCGCTGGGCGTTCTCGCCACGGTTGCCGATAACCCGCTCACGCTTGTGCTGATCTGGGCGGCCATCGACCTTGCCGAATTGATCGCCCAGATGCGTTTTGTGGAAGAGCCAAAGTTAAGCGAGCGCGTGGTCATCGCATTTGCTTCACGCGCTGCGGGCACGCTGATCCTGTTGTGGGCGGATATGATCAGCGCGTCGAACGGTCAGGCGTTTGACTTTCGCTCCGCCCCTCCTCAGACAGGCTTATATCTCCTGACCGCTGCCGCTCTTCGCCTGGGTGTGCTGCCACTTCATCTGCCCTATCCAAATGAATTATCCATCAGACGCGGTTTTGGTACGGGTCTGCGAATGATCTCCGCTGCATCCAGCCTGATATTGCTCACAAGGATTCCATCCAGCAGTGTTACATCGCCCCTCACGCCTTATCTGTTGATGCTGGTCGCTTTCGCCGCGATCTACGCGGGCTGGATGTGGATGCGCGCGCCCGATGAACTTACGGCTCGCCCCTTCTGGTTGATCGGGATGGGTGCTCTGGCAGTTGCCGCGGCATTACAGGCAAATCCGGTTGGTGCGGCTGCGTGGGGGTGTGCCCTCATTCTGGCGGGAGGTGTGTTGTTCTTATCTTCGGAGACCAATAGATGGCTGATCCGGGCGCTGTGGATCGGCGTGTTGGGAATATCAGCCCTGCCATTCTCACTTACCGCGACAGGCTGGGACGACAAGGGCATGAATTTCTGGCCGGCATGGCCCTTCCTGCTCCTGACACAATCCATGCTTATGGCGGGTTTTATCCGGCATGGTCAGCGCACATCGACTCGTATCAGGAATGAAGACCAACCGATCTGGG
>DATDRD010000455.1:0-3719 GCA_035291925.1 Anaerolineales bacterium | reverse complement strand
GAGGGACTCTGGAGAAGTACATTCTCTATATCATACGATCTACAGATGACACGGCAGGCGATCCGTCCTTGCAAGACTCGCGGACAGTGGTTCTCTCTGAAACAGTACAAAGTGGCATAACCCAGGCAATGGCTGACTTGCCTTCCGAAGTGGTATGGGTAAATAGCGATGAGGTCGTGGAATTCGATGAAAAAACAGGTTATATCCCTGATGGAGGAGTAATAATCACATTGGGTAACATCCAGTTTGAGGACAGCAACAAGGCACTTGTGCCAGGGAGCATTCTTGTTGCCCGTGGTGCCGCGGGCGGGGCGGCATACGTTGTGGAACGGAAGGATGGGAGGTGGATTGTTACAGGGAAGATTGGTGAGTGGATAAGTTGAAGATGCGACGATTACTATTCACGATGGGCTTGACGTTAATCGCGTTGCTACTCGTTCAGGCCGGGCAACGTCGCAACGCTGTTCGAGTGGGGATTTGAGCGAGTGCATCGTAGGTCAGCTGTACCTGCCCTGACCGCATATTTTCGATGTTCACAAAAGAAGGAGTTTGTTCTATGTCAAAGTTGCAAGAGATCAATTGGACAATAGGGAAAGCTGCATCAGTAGTCCCGATTGTCATTGCCATAATTCTATTAACGGGGTGCCTAGTCCTTGCCGGACAGGGTGCAGAAACAGAGGATACTGCCTACCTGACGCCAATTCCAAGAGAAACCCTGCAAGCCTATCAATTTGGCTCGCCAGTCAGAAACAAAATGGAAGCAGTTATCGCCGCACGACGAAGTCTCGACAACGACATATATATGTACTACACGGAACAGCCTGCAGTTCTCTCAGTAGAGGAAATGAGGCTTGAAGATGCCCTTAAGTGTGTAACACAGGCAGGCGTTATTAATACCTCTGAAGAGAGATTGGGGGACAAGCAGGTTTGGCTGGTGCTTTTTGAAGGCGAATGGCAGGTAATTGTTCCTTCTGCCCCCGGACATCCCGTCGTAACCCCAGAGCCTCCTTCGCACGAATGCGTTTACATAATTATTAATCAAAACGATAGTAGCAATAGTGAAGGCGGTACTATGGAATGCAGGCCGTAGTTCCAGACAGACGGCATGATTTCCTGCTGAACCCAATGTGCCGCAATGGTATGAATTACAGATCTTTGATCATAGAAAGGAGTTTGTTCCATGTCAAAGTTGCAAGCGATCAATTGGATAATGTGGAAGGCTGAATCAATCGTCCCGATTGTCATTGCCGCAATTCTGTTAATGGGATGCTCAACCTTCGCTGGACAAGGTACAGCGACAGAGAATACAGCCTACCTGACGCCAATTTCACGAGAAACCCTGCAAGCCTATCATTGGGACACACCCGTCAGGAACAAAATGGATGCGGTTATCCAGGCACGATTAAGCCTGGACACTACACGACTGAGCTATACGGAAGAGCCTCAAGTTGTATTGGCAGAGGAAATGAGATGTCAAGATGCCCTCAAGCGCGTAGCACAGCCAGGCGTCATTAAAACTTATGAAGAAAGATCGGGAGACGCGAAGGTTTGGCTGGTGCTTTTTGAAGGCGATTGGCAGATAAGTGGTCCTCCTCCTGATCCTGAACACCCCGTAACACCAGGACCTCCAACGCACGGATGCGTTTACGTGATCATTGATCCAAACGGCGGCTGCTATGGTGAAATCGGTACCATCGGATGCAGTCCGTAATTTCGGATAGAATTGCATGAACTATTGCCGCCCAACACTGAACTGGGCGAAACGTTTTGTATAAGCTTTGCGCATATGTCTACTAATTTGCGGCCATGACCGAGTACCAGTTGAACACAATGCGTCGCAAGGGTGTGAACCACAAAGGTTTCATCATAGAAAGGAGCAAACGATGAAACGGATAATTCTTCTAATGGGAGCGCTTACTCTCTGTCTCGCAGCACTCGCGCCTCAATCGAGTGCGGAGGCGGGCGCACGAGTATTTCGCTTCCGTAATGGCGCCCAAATAGCCGACGCTGTGTTTTCGCGCACAGATGGCAACCTTGTCACTAATGTGATGATTACGGCAATTGAGGGCTTCAATCAGAGCCCGCCAACGGAACCGACGCCAACCCCTGCTCTCATCGTTAGCGTCATGATCTGGCAGTACGACACAAAGTGTCCGCCAGAGGAAGGTTGCCCCCTCACACTGGATGCCAATGGTTTTACCGAAACGCCCGATTTCCGCTTCAATCGCAACCTATCATCGGCAGATTTGAAGGCGACAGTCGTGATGACCGATATGGTGTTCGGACGCTCGTTCCCACTCGGCATCGAACTGAGTTGGATCGGGATCGGTGAAACGCGACGCAATTTTGGAAGCCGCAGGTTTCGGGAGCCAGGCATCATTATCACGACTACCGGCCAGAATTATTTGCGCCTGGCTGAAGTCAGCGGCAGCGTAATTGATCTCTCCACCAACTTTGACTTCGCATCACAGGCCACGGCGTTGGCTTTTCTTGAACGTGCGTTTGGAAATGAAATCCGAATCGAGATAGGACGTTGACTGAGAACGCTGTCAGCGTGGTGCTGACTCTAAACCCAGAGATATTTGCCTAGCTTTTCTCTGCGCGCGATTAGAACAGCATCTCCATCTGACGCCAGAAAGTTACGACGGTTTACTGACGGTGTGATCTCTCATTAACTTGTCAGAATGTTACCCACCCATTACCAGGAGACTTGAGTCATGGAACCCACTACATCATATCTATGGCGTTTGGCGGGCGAGGCGATCGCGATCTTGTATCGTGCCGCGCCCGGCTTTGAAGCGCGACTCACACAACAAGCATCCCTTATCCTGAGCGGCGAGCCGGTTGCTGACTTGAACATCGCAATCGTTGATAGGGGACCGCAATCCGAAGATTGGCTGCATCAATTCGGTCAGGTGATAAAAAAACGAAACCTGCCGATCATGGCGCTTCTAACCGCCGAAGTGTCTGACCAACTCGCACCCATTGCACGAGACTTGGATCTTCAACATGCCGGGCAAATCCCACTGATGACGTATCACCTATCCGATGAGCCTGCCGAACGCACGGGCTATCAGATTGAGCGAGTTGAAAACAAAGAAGGATTGCGGGACGTCAGTAGAATATTAGCCAGCGCGTTTGAGCTTCCACTTGAATCCTGCACTCATGTGCTTGGGGCGATGCTCCTGGACGGACCCGGCATGGATGTTTTTCTCGCTCGGCAAAATGGTCGTGCCGTTAGCACCGTTCAAATTACGCGCGCCGGCGACATCGTCGGTATTTGGGCCATGGGAACTACATCCGAGTACCAGCGTAAGGGCGTTGGTCGGGCACTTCTCGATTACGCGATTGCCTATCATTATGCCCGTGGGGCAAAACTCTTTTATCTCTGGGCTACAGAGGCAGGAAAACCACTTTACGAGCGAACTGGCTTTCACACAATTACAGAAGCGGCTGTGTGGGTCGCTGGTCATTCCACACAGGTTTCCAATCATTGAACATCCATTTTATGATTCCGTGTTCATCGCGTCGGTTAGGATTGGATGAGCCGGAGGAGGAACTGCTATGATCAAAACTCATCTTGTTGTGGTAGCTTTCATTACCCTGACTCTAACGGCCTGTGGCTCGATAGACTGGATAGATTTCGTCCAGTTCAACGGGATTCACTATATTGCAGTGGATTATTTCGGGGGAGCCGCCGGACGCGACTTAGTGGAGGC
>DATDRD010000454.1:0-2884 GCA_035291925.1 Anaerolineales bacterium | reverse complement strand
TTCGATCTCCTCCTGAGTAACATCGTCGCCTTCACGCTGCTTGCGGTTGATATTCGCTTCTTGAGAAGCCATGCCGCGCGACACCTTGTAGCGATGTCCTTTGCGAGTCATCATCAGGCCCGGGCTTTCATCCGTCCCGGCGAGCAGGCTGCCGATCATCGCCGTCTGTGCGCCTGCCGCAAGCGCCTTCGCCAGATCTCCGGGCTGGCGTATGCCGCCATCCGCGATAATCGGGATTCCGTACGGGTGCGCGGCTTCCGCACATTCCATCACCGCGGTCAACTGCGGAACACCTGACCCCGCGACATTACGCGTGATGCAGATCGAACCAGGTCCTACGCCGACTTTGACCGCGTCCGCTCCAGCATCTATCAAGCGCTTCGCACCATCCGCGGTCGCCACGTTCCCGCCGATGATCTGCGCACCAGGAAAGTGCCCGCAGATGCTTTTTATCATCTCAATTTCAAGCTGTGAGTCGCCGTGCGCAATGTCTACGACAATACAATCCGCGCCAGCCTCCAGCATGGCTTCCACACGACGCATCTCTTTATCCCGCACGCCCACTGCCGCACCAACAGCCAAACGTCCACGCGCATCTTTTGTGGCCTTGGGAAATTGTGTGATCTTCATAATATCCTTCAAGGTCACCAGTCCGGCCACGCGGCCATCCTCATCCACCAGCGGTAATTTCTCCACGCGATATTCGTGCAGCAATCTTTCTGCATCTTTCAACGATGTACCCGGTGATGCGCTTTGCACGTTCTTCGACATGATTGCAGTCACTGGCTTATTTGGGTCCTCTTCAAACAACAGGTCACGGGTCGATACAATGCCGATGAGTATTTTATTCTCGTCCAGGATCAATATTCCGCCCGTGCCGGTTTCATCCACCACACGCTTCACGTCGCCAACCGTATGGGACTCGGTCATTGTGATCGGGTCGTCGACCACAAATGACTCCGCTTTCTTGACCCGCCGTATCTGCTGCGACTGTTCCGCAATGGATAAAAACCTGTGGATGATCCCAATCCCTCCCTCGCGCGCCATTGTGATCGCCATCTCGCTTTCGGTCACCACATCCATGTTCGCGGAAACAAGCGGCACCTGCAATGCGATCTTCCTCGTCAGCCAGCTCCCGGTCGAAAGTGCGCGGCGCGAGTCCACATCGGAATATTGCGGCACGAGCAAAACGTCATCGTACGTCAAAGCCGTTTCAGGCAAGATTTTCATGGTCGCTCCTCTTGATTTGGGCCACCCGAATTATAATGCGTGACAATGACTCTGCACGCGCTTTCCCCTCTGGATGGCCGTTACGAAAACGAGACCGCGCCCCTGCGTGATTACTTCTCCGAATTTGCCTATCTGCGCTCCCGCGCACGCCTCGAGCTGGACTTTTTATCTGCTCTCTCCGAAACTGGCCTGGTCCGCCCTTTGACCGATTCCGAGCGCGCCACACTCGATTCCTTCACCGATGACGACGCGCGCAGGATACAGGAATACGAAAAGATTACAAAGCACGATGTCAAAGCGATTGAATACTTTTTACGGGATAAACTGACGGAATGTCATTCTGAGCCGCAAAGCGGCGAAGAATCTCCCACCACCGAGCAAGGGACTCTTGGCAGAGTTTATCATGATCAAAGCCGAAGCGCTCAGAGTGACATCATTCCATGGATTCACTTTGGATTGACATCTGAAGACATGAACAACATCGCGCAAGCCATCGCCTTACGCGACTCGCGCGACAAAGTCCTGCTTCCTGCATTTGATAACTTGATCACTTCGCTACGCGACTTCGCGCAGAAATACCGCGCCCTGCCCATGCTCGCACGGACTCACGGTCAGCCTGCTGTGCCAACGACCCTGGGAAAAGAAGTCGCGGTCTATTTATCTCGCCTCAAGAAATGCCATGATGAGATTGCAGATCATACATTCGAAGCAAAGTTGACAGGTGCAGTTGGCAACTTCAACGCACTTTATGCCGCCGCGCCGCAAGTCGATTGGATTTCAATCAGTGAAGATTTTGTGCGAAGTCTTGGTTTTACACCAAATTTAGTTACGACACAGATTTTGCCTTACGATGATTGGATTCGCTATTTCCAATCTCTCCAACTCACAAACTCCATCCTAAGTGACTACGCGCAGGACATGTGGAGATATATCAGTGATGGTTATCTCAAACAAACCGTGATTGAAGATGAGATAGGCTCTTCCACCATGCCGCAGAAGGTGAATCCGATTAATTTTGAGAACGCGGAAGGCAATCTTGGAATTGCCAATGCACTCCTCACCCACTATGGACAGAAATTGCCTGTCTCAAGATTACAAAGAGATTTATCCGATTCGACCGTCCGCAGAACGTTTGGTGTGGCATTGGGTCATACGCTCCTGGCGTGGATCAACATCACGCGCGGCATGAGTCGCATTGAAGCAGACGAAGAGAAGATAAAGTCAGATCTGGAATCGCATTGGGAAGCCATCAGTGAGGGTGCGCAGACCATATTACGCGCGGCGGGACGAAGCAACGCCTACGAGTCACTCAAGTCTCAGACCCAGGGACGCGTTTTAAGCGGAAACAGTTACCGGCTTTGGGTGGAAGCGCTTGATGTAGATGATGTCACGCGCGAGAGGCTAATGAGTCTGTCGCCAGAAAAATATATCGGGTTGGCAATCCAAATTACTGATAATGTCATTGCGAGGAGTGAAACGACGAAGCAATCCCCCTGTTGATGAGGAGATTGCTTCGCCCTTCGGGCTCGCAATGACATGATGGAGGAATAATGCCAGTCACAGCAGTAATCGGAACGCAATGGGGTGATGAGGGCAAGGGCAAGGTGGTGGATTATCTCGCCGAGCACGCGGATTATGTGGCACGCTTCAACGG
>DATDRD010000453.1:0-3496 GCA_035291925.1 Anaerolineales bacterium | reverse complement strand
TATGACTCAACTGAAAATAACTGACGACCTCGACGCACTTCTCGACGTCCTCCCGCTCGACGTTCGCCACGCGGTGGAGAGGGCGAACGATAGCGAGAACCTGCTCGAGATCATTTTGGATTTAGGCCGCATCCCCACTGCCCGGTTCGTGGATCATGAGATCAACCTGCGTGAGAGCGAGGTGACACGCGCCGAGATTGATTACGTGGATGAGCGTACCGGCGAGTTTGACGCGGACAACCGCGCCGGCATCGAGCGTACACTGCATCGAATCTCTGCCATCCGCAACCGGCGCGTTGCAGTGGTTGGTTTAACCCTGCGCGTCGGGCGCGCCGTTTATGGCACGGTGGATATCATCCAGGACATCATCGAATCGGGTAAATCCGTGCTCATTCTTGGCCGACCTGGTGTGGGCAAAACGACTCTCCTGCGCGAGGCCGCGCGCATCCTCGCGGAATCAAAGCGTGTCGTCATCGTGGACACGTCCAATGAAATTGGCGGCGACGGTGATGTGCCGCATCCCGCCGTTGGCAAGGCGCGCCGCATGCAAGTGCGCGAGCCAATGCTCCAGCATGAAGTGATGATCGAAGCGGTTGAGAATCACAACCCCGAGGTCATCGTGATCGATGAGATCGGACGCGAACTCGAAGCAGCGGCAGCGCGCACCATCGCCGAGCGCGGTGTCCAGCTCATCGGCACGGCGCACGGACAAACGCTGGATAACCTGCTCCTCAACCCGACACTAAGTGATCTTGTGGGTGGCATTGAAGCGGTCACACTGTCAGATGAGGAAGCGCGTCGACGCGGCACTCAGAAAACGGTGCTCGAAAGACGCGCCCCGCCCACCTTCGACGTGCTCATCGAGATCATCAATCGCAATCGTTTCGCCGTCCATCTGGATATCATGGCTTCAGTGGATGCGCTTCTGCGCGGATACCCGTTTCTGCCTGAAGTTCGGACGCGCGACGAAAAAGGCAGGATCCAGATCGAGAAAGCCGCGCCGGCCCCGACATCCAGGATGGATGCGAAGGAGACGAAAACGCCCCGGCGCGGACGTCAACCCGCTTCCTCTTCGGCGATCATCCCGCCATCCGAAGAGACGAATCAACGCCTGGACAAGTTAAGCGCGGTATCAGCCCCGCGTTTTGAACCCGTGCGCGGCCCGATGCAGACCGTGAAAATCTATCCGCATGGCGTGGCGCGCAACAGGCTGATGCAAGCTGTGAAGCGGCTGGGGGTACCTGCCGTGATCGTGAAGGACGCGAGTGAAGCCAACGCGCTGGTCACTCTGCGGACGTATTACCGCGACCGACAACAAACCATTGTGGATGCCGAGCATCGCGGCCTGCCGATCTATGTGCTGCGCGCCAACACCGTGAGCCAGATGGAACAGTTCCTGACCGACCTGTTCAACCTCTCGCAGGAGCAATTCGTCTCGAGCGACATGGACTCGGTGAAGGAGCAGACCCAGGAGGCGATTTCCGCTGTCCTCAACGGCGAGCGCTGGGTGGATTTGCCCCCAGGCCCCTCGCTCGTAAGACGCCTGCAACACGAGATGGCGCGCAATGCGGAGTTGGTTTCTCATTCTTATGGGAAAGAGCCACGAAGGCATGTGAGGATATTTAGAGAGTAAAACGTACACAGGTAAACAGGTACACACGTAGATATGTGCCTTGTTTTCCTAGGTACTTGTTTACGTGTCTACCTGTATACTTACCTCATGTTCATCACCCTCGAAGGTCCTGAAGGCTCTGGCAAGACCTCACATATCCCCTATCTAGTGGAATATCTGCGCGAGAAGGGACATATCGTATTCCCCACGCGCGAACCCGGTGGGACGTCCATCGGCGAGCAAGTTCGCGAAGTAATTCATAATCTGAAAAACGTGGAAATGCACCCGCGCACGGAGACACTGCTCTATCAGGCCGCGCGCGCGCAGATCGTGGAACAGGTCATCAAGCCGCGCTTGAAAGCGGGCGAGATCGTCATCTCAGATCGTTACTACGATTCGACCATCGCTTATCAAGGCTACGGGCACCAGCAGGATTTGGAGCAAGTCCGCGCGTTAGTGAAATATGCAACGGGTGGACTTGTCCCTGATTTAACCGTTTTGCTCGATGTGGATGTCGAAGTTGGTCTCGGACGAAAAAAGAAAAACGGCGCTGAATGGAATCGCATGGACGCGCATGAGGTTGAATTCTATCAACGCGTCCGCGCTGGGTATTTGGAGATGGTGAGGCAGGAGCCAGGTCGCTGGGTGGTGATCGATGCCGGGAGGAAGTGGGACGAGGTGCAGGAGGAGTTGAGGAGGGTGATTTTGGGGAGATTGAATATCACGCGTTGAGCATTTGAAGGGTTGATTTTTCTGCACGTTCTTGCTGTATAATATTTTCAGGTAAATCTATGCCACGCGTAAGTGAATTCTTCGGGATTGTCATTTACATGTACTACAACGACCACATGCCGCCGCATTTTCACGCGGAGTACGCCGAGCATGAGGCGATTTATGAGATTGACACACTTGATGTGACTCGCGGCGGTCTGCCTCGTCGTGCTCATGCTTTGGTTATTGAGTGGGCATCCCTGCATCGCGCAGAATTACGAGATGATTGGGAACGTGCCCGTTTGGAAAAGCCTTTGACAGAAATTGAAGGCTTGGAGTAAGGAGTAAGAAATGAATGTGCCTGGTCCTCTAGTTCGTGTTAAATCGGTGGAACCCTTAGAAAAATTCCGCGTTCGTATAACATTTCAAAACGACGTTCAAAAAGAGATTGATCTTGAAAAATTCCTGCGCGGCGAAATTTTTGAGCCAATTCGCAAAGACCCAAGTGTGTTTCGCTCTGTCAAAATCGTGGGTGGCACAATAGGATGGGATAATGGCGCAGATATTGACCCGGATGTTTTATATTACGATTTGAAACCTGCATGGATGGAGGAACAGGTGAAAACATAGTTTTACTTTAACGCGTCCGTACGGGGTATTTGGAGATTGTGAGGCAGGAGCCAGGGCGCTGGGTGGTGATCGATGCCGGGAGGGAGTGGGAGTCTGTGCAGGAGGACTTAAGAAAGGTGATTGAGGATCGCTTGTGATATACTAAATTAGTCGTCACAGGGTTTGGTGACACTCTTCTGAGGTCGTCTCACGCCTGATTTGTTTACTTGTCCGCTTGAGGGCGGGCGTAGTTGTTAGGAGAAAAATGGAATCCAAGTTGTATGTCGGTAATTTGTCGTACTCGACAACGGAAGATGATCTGCGGAGCCTGTTCTTCCAGGCAGGTACTGTAGCGTCGGTGACGCTGATCAAAGACCGTGATAGCGGCCAATCCAAGGGCTTCGCTTTTGTGGAAATGAGCAATCAGGTTGAGGCGCAGAAGGCCATTAGCATGTTCAACGGATATAACATGGGTGACCGCGAACTGCGCGTCAGCATTGCCCGTCCGCGTGAAGAACGTGGCGGCTTTACAAACCGCGGCAGTGGTCATTCGCGTCGTGCGCC
>DATDRD010000452.1:0-2531 GCA_035291925.1 Anaerolineales bacterium | reverse complement strand
CTTGAATCAGCCGACTCGGGCTTGAACTTCGTGGTCAAGACCACAGTTTTTTTAAAGGATATGAACGACTTTCCCAATATGAATTCTGTCTACGCCGAGTTCTTTCCCGAAAACCAGCCGGCGCGTAGTACGGTTCAGGTTGCCGCGTTGCCCAAAGGAGCACTGGTTGAGATTGAATGTGTCGCACTGCTAAATCCCACCCGCGGCGATTAACCACTGCTTACTGAACACTGCTCACGGATAACTGAACGTGTCCAACGAATTGATCCTCCTGGTAGACGACGAACCATCCATCATACAACTGGCGCGCATGTATCTCGAGCGCGAAGGCTTCCGTGTTCAATCTGTCAACGACGGGGAAGCCGCGCTGAATCAGGTGGCTCAACAGCATCCCGCGCTGGTTGTGCTGGATGTGATGCTCCCCAAGCTTGACGGCTTCGAAGTGTGCCGTCGTTTGCGCGCATCACAGAATTCCGCAGCCATCCTTATGCTCACTGCCCGTGATGAAGATATCGACAAGATCCTGGGTCTCGAACTGGGTGCGGATGACTACCTGACCAAGCCATTCAATCCTCGCGAACTCGTTGCGCGCGTCAAGGCGATCTTGCGACGCGGGGACAGAAAGGAGGCGGACACTGCCCAACCGATTCACATCGGCGATTTGATGATCGACCCTGCCAGACGTGAGGTCCACCTCGCTGCCCTAACGCTTCGACATGGCTCAGCGCGAGTCCTCGACCTGCGCGCGCAGGAATTTGACCTTCTTCTCACCTTAGCCGAGCACCGCGGACTCGTCCTCAGCCGCGAGCAAATTTTGCAAAAAGCCTGGGGCTTCGACTTCTACGGTCAAACGCGCACGGTGGACGTCCACGTTGCACATCTGCGCAGGAAGATCGAGGAAAGTTCTGTAAAGATCGAAACCGTGACAGGTGTTGGGTATAAATTGGTTGTTTCTTCCGCCTGAAGAACGCCAGGGCCTTGCGAGTGTTTGCTCAAACGGCCTGGAGCTGGTTTGATAGATGAACATCGGATCACTTACCAAATTCTGGCCGCTGATCTATTCCATTATTCGGAAATTGTGGAGTATTACCGAGCCACACATTGAGGATGCGGCGGTCCGCGAGGATATCCCGATTGAGTTGTATTACTACAGCGAATTGGGACTGGATTACTTTTCCATAGAAGATTTCCAAAAAAGAGACCCATTTTCAAACCCGGAACAATTTGAGAGACTCTTTGCCCGCCTCAACATCAAAGGCTGGATCGAGCCACTACAGGATAGAAGTTATCATGTCACTGATCAGGCACGTGAAGCGGCGCGCCGGATCATTCAAGCGGGTGATGTGCAGCTATCGGGATTTGAGTTAATGTCCGATATCCCTCTCGAGCGACTGGCAACATTGCTAAAGCGGGTTGTCACTGAAAATAACAACGCACCGGAGCCTCCTGCAAAATGGGCAATCGTAAAACGGTTTCGCGTGGCAGACGAAGATAGCCCATTGCTTGTTCAGGTCAGGGAATATCTGATGGATTTGTTCGCTTATCGCGATGATTCACACCTTGCTGCATCGCGTCCACATTTCAATCGGGCCGGGATCGTATGGAGCGTCCTCGGCTCACTGTGGACCGGGGATGCTGTCACTGCCGAACAAATGGAAGAGAGGCTGGCATTTCGCGGCTATGAGGTGGATGATTATGAGGTGGCAATCAAGGCTGCTGTTGGAGTAGGTTGGGCGGAAGAAGCAGATGTGCGCGGTACATTTCGCCCGACGGAAAGGGGAAAGGAACTACGCGAACAGGCTGAGCAGTTAACCGAGGAGTATTTTTACCGCCCCTGGTCGGCGTTTACGCAGGAAGAACTCGATGAGTTGTATGGTCTGTTGACAGAATTGAATAACCAGTTGAAGGATTATAGGAAGTCCAGGTAGGTTGGGCCTTTGGCCGGACGCAATTAGTTCAAGGCCGGTTTACAGCCCGCCTGCGCATACTCTCAATCCATGTTTACCTCTCTACGTTCTCGCTTGTGGTTAAGCTACGCCTTTGTTATCACGATCGCACTCGGTATCGTGGCCATCGTGCTATTTGTGTTCCTCATTCGTAACCCGCTGCTTTCCCGCCAGACACAGGAGCGATTGAGGACTGCGCAGAGTCTGATCACTTCAAACCCACGGGACTTCATTGATAATCCGGATTCACTCGAAAGACTTACACAGACCTATGGGGTGCGCGTACTGGTCTTCAATTCCGCTCGTGAATTGGTGTTTGATTCAAATCCGAACGATCCGGGTCTTCCCTTCCCGCGTAGAAATTTGCTGGGACGAAATTCACAGGTAACAATGGATGCTTCAGGAAATCCCTGGCTTTATACATCCAGCCGCATGCAAAACGGACGCCTTCTGGTCGTCGCCGCGCCGCGCCCGCGCGTGCCCTTGCTAAACATCTTTACCGATGAATTGTTACTGCCCATCCTCGAAGGTGGATTGATCGCCCTGCTGCTTTCGCTTGTTTTGGCTTTCGCACTTTCGCGCTGG
>DATDRD010000451.1:0-2623 GCA_035291925.1 Anaerolineales bacterium | reverse complement strand
CCACACGCACGTTATTGGCGGTTAAGAATAGGTTCGAGTTATTGGCGGTTAATAATTATTCCACTACGAAATTCGCCATAATATCCTTCGCCGCCTGCACCTGCTCCCTGATCATCGCTTCATCATCCACAACCATCGACTCAACCACTCCCCCAACAATCAATCTGGCAATGACAGCAGGGAACTTCGTGCGCGGCGGCAAAGAAGCAAGCCACATCAGCACCCGATCAACTTCAGGATCCGTGCCAGGCTTCAAATAACCATCCAATCTCACGCGTACCGAACGAATATTATCTTTTGGTCTCGCCATCCAATCTCCAATCTCGCCCCCCTTCCCTTTAGGGAAGGGGCTGGGGGTTAGGTCTATTTCTTCATCACAGAGAGCTTCCACAACCCGCGTGCAATCGACATCACCGGGTCACTCGGCACGAACGCCTGGTGCCCGAACTGCAGCGTAAGCGCCTCCTTCAACAGCAGCGCACCACCACCGACGATCAGCACCTTCGCAAAACGACGATGGCTCTGCCCCCACCTCTTCTCGATCTCGCCGTTCACCTCGCGTGCCCAGATCGGAAGAGTTGCTTTCACCTCGGCATGCAAACGACCTGCGCGCAGCCTCGAGTCCAGCTCACCCAGGGACCACAGCCCCTCCCGGTTGATTAGCTCCAGGAGTCTCCGCACACCCACCGTATTCCCCGCAGTGAATCGCTCCACTGCCCCTCGCTCCTTCACGACCAGTAATTCAACCGTGTTGAAGCCAACCGATATCACCCCCACCTCATCCAGCAACGTGGATCCGCGCCCGCCGATCATCTGCGCCTCGTCATCCAAAACATAATCGAACAAGGCTCCAACGGGTTGCGACGTCTGTCTCACCTCCTCCACCTGGACTATGTGAGCGATCCCGTCCACGTCGAATTGATGCGTGCCCATCAACCACTTTCTCACGCCCTTCTGAAAATCCTTCGCCGAATCACCCGTCATCATCTGCAGCGGCAGTCCCACCATCAGCGATAGCAGATCGTCGAACGGACCGTGCTCATCCTCGTACTGTGCCAGGGCCGCATACAACAGCACCCTCATCTCAGGCGCACCGGTCAGGCGGTCGAAATCCAAATTCTCCACCGGTCGGCCATGCTCGTGCGCTCCATCCCCAACATAGAACGAACCGAACTCCCCTGTCACCAGCATCGGTCGCTTGCGGTTCCTGAGACCAACGATCCCATCCGACAAATGACCGCGGCCATTATTCGCCACCTGGCTCACCACCTGCAAACCGCCAGGCTTCCCCCACAGCTTGGCCGCCCCCATCCCCATATCAAAACCGAGATTGATCATTTCAGACATTTTGAACTCCTTTTTTATGATTGAAACTTCTCGTCATACGTCGCGTTCTCGTTTTCGATCGCGATCCGCTCATCTTCACTAAGTTCTCTTTCCTCGCGTTCAATCCCTTCCGCATTTTCTCCCCTGTTGGTTGAGTAGAGCGGTGTTCTTCCGCTCGTATCGAAACCCGGGGGGGTTGTATTGGCAAATTTCTCCATCACAGCCCATCCCTGGTCGCTCAAATAAAATCCCTGCCGATTGTCCTTATCACTCGCTACCTCCAGCAGTCCCTGCTTCAGCCACCCGGAGCGCAAGGTGCGAAACTCGATGCTCGACAACGGTTTCCCAGTTCCAGCCCAATTCCGCTCCGAAAATGGGATACCATTTAACAAGCCGCGCGCAAGCACAATCATCTGCTCTTTTGAAATTACGGAATCTATGTTTCGCGAACGATAATGCTGATCTGCTGTGATTTCATCCAGCCTGATCACAAATTGTTCAGGCTCTTTCACAGGCTTGCCAATATTGCCATCACCATTCAGATCCACGCCCATGAAGTTTTCAAACGACGTGAGATTGAGCCAGCGCCGTTGCAGGTATAGCCATGTCAACACCCAGACGATGCCGGTAATGATCAGGGATGGTTTCAGCAGATCGATTGCACCGAATAGATATAGCGCGGTCAACGTGCCGATCCCGGCCATCACTGCTGTGATCGTGGATTGCACCAATGGCAATAATGCGCCCGCCAGAAACGTATGCAGGAACTGGCGGTCCGCATAACTCGGTGTTGATGGTTGCTGAATAGGCGGAGTGGTTTGTTGAAACTTATTCATTGCTCCTCCAGATGTCTTTGCCAACTGTTAGAAGTTCATCCTTCACATTCACAATTGGCGGTTGGATGATTGCCACACCCGCAGGATCTGCTGATCTGCTCGCTTCCTGTGCGATCACTCCAGCAATTTGTGTTGCTCCGGATGTTGCGATCATCTGACGGTCAGCGGGATTGCTCACATCGAGCATCACCACGCTGCCAGCATTCGGATTGTGCAGGGCATATTTATCACCATGCACATGCTGAATAAACAATGGGAATTGACGCGTGACCCGATCCAGCATGATCTGATTCGCTCTTACATCCATGGCCCGTACAGTTGCTTTGGCCATGCCCACGGAACTATATGAGAACGAGAATGTCAGAGCTAGCAGAGACACGCATAGGCTGATCGTAGCGAAGATAAATCCATAATGGATCATCTTGTTCAGGCCCTCACGCCATTGTGCAGCAGTGGCTTCC
>DATDRD010000450.1:0-3979 GCA_035291925.1 Anaerolineales bacterium | reverse complement strand
TCTCTTTTGGAACATCGAGAAAGTTTGCCAAGGCTTCGATGGTATGACAATCGGGAGTCAATACTTTTTCAAGAGGAAGTTCTGCTTCTTGTGCAGGTGCTGTCTTCGCAAAGCGCGCCAGCTCGAGACGTTCTGTGTATTGGCAGGACGGACAACGCGCAACTTCAATCGAGCCTGTTGCAATAGGGAAGAAAGTTTCTGCGACATTGCTAATGATCGGTAGGGAAAGATGAAAGAGGAAAGATGGGTCGGTAGACAAATCACGCAAGTGATTGATTGCATACTCTCCTAATAGGGTTGGGACATTCTCGCGCGTCAAATATCCCGCGCGGACGAGGAAAGCGAATCCTTCAGTCCGCGCGTTGTTGGGAGCTTCGCGTTGCGTTTGAATATTAAGCTCGCGGTATTTCATAGTCCCGGGGAATGTCATTGCGAAGAGCCGTTTTGTGGCGACGAAGCAATCCCCTCTTCTATTGGGAGACACTTGCACCCCGTTCGGGCCGGGAGCCCGCCGGGGCGATACGGCCTGGCGCCAGTGCAGGTGTTGCTTCGCCACATTGTGGCTCGCAATGACAGACTCATTCTTTATTTCTTTCTTGGAACTTTCCGCGTCGTGCCCTCTGAAAGTTGGTCAGGCAGGACGATCGGCGTCGACGCGATGGATTCGGCCTGGGCGGCCTCTGAAGGTGTGGTCTCGGGAGCAGGCTCAAGGTCCAGCTCGACCGTTTCCTCCATCCGTATTTGACCGCGCAGGAACGCGCCTTCCTCCGTCACGAAGGCAGTTGTGACCACGTCGCCCCATACCCGGCCCGAAGAACGGATCTCCAGTTTTTGAGTAGTGATGTTGCCGCGCACCGCGCCCGCGACAATGACTGTATTGGCGCGCACATTCTGGCAGGTGACGCGTCCCGTCTCACCGACGACGAGCATGCCGCGCAAGGCGATCTCACCCTCGAACGCGCCCTCAATGCGCACGCCGCCCGAGCCGTTGATGGAGCCGTGCCAGATGACCCCCGAACCGAGCACGGACGTGATGCGCTCTACGGCTTGAACAGGTTGCTGCGTCTCGGTGGGGGTGGTATTGCGTTTGAACATATGTAGTAATTTTACCGTTAAAACAAAAAGGGCGGTCCTTGCGTCCGCCCTGCTCTTTGAAAACTGATTATCGATTTACTCGCTCTTCTCTTCTTTAGGGCCAATCTGTACGCCTATCGTATTGAATCCCGAATCGACATAGAGCACTTCGCCGGTAATCTTTGCAGATAGATTGGAAGCCAGGAACACCGCTGCGTTGCCTACATCGTCAATCGTCACGTTCTCGCGCATCGGAGACATATCTGCAAAGTGTTTGTACATATCACGGAAGCCGGCCACGCCCGCTGCCGCCAGCGTGCGGATTGGTCCCGCGGAGATCGCGTTCACGCGAATCTTCTGCGGGCCGAGATCATAAGCAAGATAGCGCGTTGATGATTCCAAGGCGGCCTTCGCGACGCCCATCACATTGTAATGTGGGGCAACCTTCACCGAGCCATAATATGTCAGACACATCACCGACGCGCCCGGATTCAAAATTGGCAGAAAAGCATTCGTCAGTGCCACGAACGAAAACACGGAAATATCCATTGCGTTCTTAAACCCTTCGCGGCTGGTCTGATGATAAGGCCTGCTCAGCTCGTCACGTCCTGCGAATGCAATCGAATGCACCAGCACATCGATTTTGCCAAAATGCTGCGCGGCATTCTCAGCCACTGCGCTGATCTGATCATCCCTGGTCACATCGCACTCTTCGACCCACTGGCAGCCCACTTTTGCGGCCAGCGGTTTCACACGACGTTCGAGCATTTCGCCTGCATAACTGATCCCGATGTTTGCGCCTTCGCGATGAAAGGCCTGCGTAATGCCCCAGGCGATGGACTTGTCATTTGCCAATCCAAATATCAGTGCATTCTTTCCTTCAAGTAATCCCATTGTTCCTCCATTTATCTTATGTCATTGCGAGGGCGAAGCCCAAAGCAATCTCCTCATTCGCGAGGGGATTGCTTCGCTGCGCTCGCAATGACAATTTATAAAATCTTCCATCCTTTGACTAAAAATCGCCAGGGCTTGGACAGCCACGGTTCTGGCGTATTATTTAAACCCACACGTGGGCCTTTCGTCACGAGCGAATTTGGGACTTTTAGACCCGCTTCAATCCATAAGCCGCCAGTTGTTTCCGTTAGATCGACGCCATTCTCCGTTTTCGTGATCCCCATTGCCTGACACAATTTCCCCGGGCCCAACGTATCGCGCCCGCCCCGCCGCGCGGACATAACTTCCACGCCCTCAATCGGCTGTATCGCACGGATCAACACCGCCGCAGGGGATCCCTCGCGTTCAGTGACAACGTTCAACATCCAATGATTGCCATAGGTGAAATAAACATACGCGTGCCCGGGCTCTCCATACATGACAGCAGTACGCGGCGTTCGTCCCGCCTTGGCATGGCAGGCCAAATCCTTTTCGCTGATATACGCTTCGGCCTCGGTGATCAAGCCAACTAACTTCACACTGTCCAGAATCCGAACCAACCGCGCGCCGATGAGTTCACGCGCGACGGTTAATGTGGGGCGATCATAGAAATCTCTGGAAAGGATCATAATGTTTCAACGTTCGAATCCTTCGACAAGCTCAGGGCAGGCTGTTTGAGCGCCCAAACGTTATTTGAATCTTGGATCACGTTTAAGAGTCAATCGCAGTCCATCGTTGAGTCCGATGGAGGACCGGTAATTCAATTTTTGGCTGGCAAGTGTCAGGTCCGCGCACAGGCGCGAGACACCGCTTGAAGTTTTGGGGTTGTATATCACTTCGGCATTGCTTCCTGTTGCAGCCTGAACTGCTTTGATGAGATCACGGATGCTTGTTTCTTTCCCGGAGCCGACGTTGATGACCAATCCATTGACGTTCGGCGCGGTCGCGGCCGCAACCAGCGCGCTGATCACGTCATCGACATAAACATAATCGCGCGTCTGACTCCCATCACCATGCGCGACCAATGTCCCGCCGCGCTGAGCCTGTCGCAGATAATGCGGCACGACGGGTGGATGTGAAGCCGGCAGGCGCTGACCTGGCCCGTAGGCATTGAAGATGCGCAAACTGACCGTCTCAATGCCCCACAGTCCGCCAATTGTACGGACGTAATATTCCGCCGCGAGTTTTGAAACGGCATAGGGCGAGCGCGGATTCGGCGTTACGGATTCGCGCAATGGCTGCTCGCTGATGTCGCCATACACTGCGCCTGACGAAGCCAACACCACGCGTCGCACACCGACGTCGCGCATCGCTTCCATAAGCGCGACCGTCCCGCCGACGTTGACGTTATTGTAATCGCGGGGATACAAAACAGACTCAGTGACCGAGACGCGCGCTGCAAGATGGTAGACCACGTCCACTTCTTGCAGGAGAGTCCACAGCTTGGGACGGTCACTCACGTCCCCGCGTGTGAAATGGACATCCGGCCCCAGCGCCTGAGGATCGCCCGTGGAGAGGTCGTCCAGGCCGCGCACCTGGTGTCCCTCCCGGGCGAGTTGGTTGGCAAGAGAAGAGCCGAGGAATCCCGCGGCTCCGGTAATAAGGAAGTTCATCAGTGGATGGGATTATAGCACCAAGAGAATCCATCCTTTGTTGTATCTGTAACCTCAAATATTGCTCATGAATATTGATTGACTTATCCACGTTCGTGTGTTATTCTTGATGAAGTAGGATAACAGTAAGTTCGTGTTGGAAGTACAAATACCAGCAGCTCACGGTTTGATCCGTGGGTTGTTTTGTTTTGCCCCTCCGATGGAACCAAACAGAACACCTAAAATTTTTTCGAATTGCCAAAGGAGGCAAAAACAATGTCTGAACGAATAAATGGTACAGTCAAGTGGTTCAATGGTGACAAAGGCTTCGGCTTTATCGAGCGTGAAGGCGGAAAGGACGTTTTCGTCCATTTCTCCGC
>DATDRD010000449.1:0-2062 GCA_035291925.1 Anaerolineales bacterium | reverse complement strand
ACCTTTATGGGTAAAGCGGATTATGAGCGCGTGCTGCATGAAATGCGCCTGGCAGATGGCACCCTGTGGCCGCTCCCGATTACGCTGACCGCTGATCCCAAAGAACTGCCGACCGTTGGCGAGGATATTGTCCTGCGCAATACAAACAACGATGTGATTGCCATCATGACCCTCGATGAGGTCTATCATTGGGATGCTGATACTGAAGCCGCGCTGGCGTATGGTTCCACCGATCCTCGTCACCCGATGGTTTCCGAAATGGAACGCTGGGGGAAGGTCTGCATCTCGGGTCCGATCAAGGTCGTAAACCTGCCCAAGTATCATGATTTTGTGGAGCTGCGCCGCACGCCTGCTCAGGTGCGCGAAATGCTCGAGAAGATGGGACATGAAAACGTTGTCGCGTTCCAGACGCGTAATCCATTGCATCGTATTCATGAGGAACTCACCAAGCGTGCCGCGGCTGAAGTCAAAGGCTCGCTCATCATCCACCCTGTTGTGGGTATGACCAAGCCCGGCGATGTGGACCACTACACGCGCGTCCGCATTTACAGGGCATTGGTTGAGAATTACTACGATAAGAACAGCACGTTGCTGAGCCTGCTCCCGCTTGCCATGCGCATGGCTGGACCGAAGGAGGCGTTGCTTCATGCGATCATACGCCGTAATCATGGGGCAAATCATTTCATCGTCGGGCGCGACCATGCAGGGCCGGGAAAAGATTCCACCGGCAAGGCGTTCTACGGTCCGTATGACGCGCAGGAAATGATGAAGCAGCATGAATCAGAGATTGGCGTCAAAATGATCCCGTTCGAGGAACTCGTTTATCTTCCCGATGAAGACCGCTATGTGGAAGGGAAGGATGTTCCCAAGGGCGCCAAGACTCTAAACATCTCCGGTACGCAGGTGCGCGATGATTATCTCACCAAAGGCAAACTTTTACCTGAATGGTTCACTCGCCCGGAGACCGCTGAGATCTTGCGTGAGATGTACCCGCCGCGCAATAAACAGGGATTCTGCATCTGGTTCACGGGCTTGAGTGGTTCAGGGAAAAGCGCGACCACACAAGTGCTTACATCGCTCCTGCTCGAACGCGGGCGTGAGATCAACATCCTCGATGGTGATGTAGTCCGTACACATCTTTCAAAAGGACTCGGCTTTAGCAAGGAAGACCGCGATACAAACATCCTTCGCATCGGATTTGTTGCCGGTGAAATCGTCGGGGTGGGCGGCGCTGTGATCTGCGCGGCGATCAGTCCTTATCGTTCCACACGCAACGAAGCCCGCAAGATGGTAGGCGATAACTTTATCACAGTCTATATGGATACGCCTGTTGAAGTTTGCGAGGAACGTGACGTGAAAGGCTTATACGCCAAAGCACGCCAGGCGATGGATGAAGGCAAGCCGATGGGCTTCACCGGTGTGGACGATCCCTATGAACCGCCCATTGATCCTGAGATCACGCTCAAGGGTTATGGACAAACCCCCGAAGAGAATGCCCGAATAATCGTCAAATATCTCGAGGATCAGGGATACTTGAACCACCATTAAGCAAGGGACAATAATATGTGGTATATAGTGGTAGGAGCGGGAAATTCCGCCCCTACCATTTTTTGCCTTTATGGATCGTCGCGCGTCTCTTCGCCTCGCTTCTTTTCTGAGCCTGCTCCTACTCGCCGTTATCGGGACACTTCTTATCCTGAGAGTGACTCCCGAAGGCCTCGGCCTCTCGGATGATTCCATCGCGTATATTGCGGGCGCGCGTAGTATGCTCGCCGGGCAGGGTTATCGCGAAGCGTGGCTGGCATCCAACCAGCCGGTCACGCACTTCCCGCCAGGCTTTTCTTCGGTGCTTGCATTCTTCGGCCTGTTTGGGCTTGACCCGCTGCGCGGCACGCGTTTTGTCAATGCGTTGATGTTCGGCCTTAATGCGGCGCTGCTCGGCATCCTTGCCTGGCGAATGACGCCCTCGCTCAGCGCGGGTCTCATCCTTTCCGCATTGTTCGTTGCAAGCGGTGAAATGCTGCAAGTCCACGCGGTTGCGATGAGTGAACCGCTGTTTATC
>DATDRD010000448.1:0-6232 GCA_035291925.1 Anaerolineales bacterium | reverse complement strand
CTCGAAAGGCTTGCAGGGTTATCAACATCGGCAAGCCCGGTCGCCTGTTGAAAAGTGACAACACCCTCAAGACCCGCTTCCTCCAATGGATAATAAGCCTGCCCGCCAAAAAGGAAGAAAGACCTGAACCCAAACTGGTGGCAAAGAGGCTTGTAAATCGTATAGATTACATTGGCAGGGAGAGTCGCGCCTGCTTTCATTAAAACAGGCGCCAGGATGGGCAGGCCAAAGTAAAGGAACATGAACACATTCACAACTGCAAGATAGTGCCGTGATATCCACTGCATCGCACGGTCACCGCCACTGATCTGTTGACCGCGCAGGACGCGCTCGTGATGGTCTTCGCGCCCCAGTTTATCCAACTGGCTGCGACGGTCAGTTGCTGCACCGAGGGTTATCATCAATTTCTGTTTATCGAATGGGGATTTTAGAACGTAGGGACCCACCTCAATGACCGGTATCTCCACCAGGTAAGCCTTCTGAAGGACAGGGTCGGTATCAATATCGATTTCAACCAGGCGATGCGGGTATTTCGCCTGCAAGGACTCCAGATCAGATTTTGCCTGGTCGCATAAATGGCATTCCTTCCGCGTATACAGTGTAACGGTAAGCATGATGCGTGATAATAATAAGCTGCTATAAACCGAAATCGATCCAGAAGAATTGACCAGCCTGGGCGATACGCTCAAAGATCCCAGCGAAGAGCATTACGCCAAGGACCACCAGAACAACTCCCATCGCAACTTCAATATAATGCATGGCCTCGCCGTATTTTCGCAAAGTGACCGAGACCCAGCCAACGCCGAGCGCGGCAACCAGGAACGGGATGGCGAGCCCTGCGGAGTATGCACTGAGCAGGGAAACCCCTGTTGACACGGAACCGCCATTCAGCGCAAGCGTGAGGATCGCGCCAAGGACCGGGCCCACACACGGCGCCCAGCCTGCGGAGAAGAATATGCCCATCAATACAGACGAGAGATAACCCCATTTGCGGTCAGGCAATTTCTGGACGCGTGTATCGTATTCCAAGAATGGAATGCGAAAGACGCCGATCATATGCAGGCCAAAGATAATGACAACGATCCCGCCCACCTTCGAGAGCACAAATCGCAAGTCGAATAACAGGCGGCCAAACGCGGAGCTGGCAACACCCAGGGTAATAAAGACCAGGCTGAATCCCAAAACGAATGCCAGCCCGTGCGTGAAGGTCACAAAGCGATTACTCCCTGCCACTTCGCCGCCGGCAGCACGACCGCCAAGATAGCCAATATAGGCTGGAACCAGTGAAAAGACACATGGTGAAAGGAAGGAAGCCAGACCGGCAAGAAATGCGAGCCCGATTGTTACCTGTGTTAGGTCCATGCTAAACGCTCAACTCCTGAACAATGACGTGTGTACCGTTCGTAAGGCCCTCGATGGCTATATCTCCCTGTTCAAGCGATGTCAGTGGTGTTGTCCAGCGAAAGATCCATTTTGCATCTTCGGGCCGGCAGTTCACACAGCCATGCGAACGCGGCACGCCAAACTTGTTATGCCAGAATGCGGCATGGATGGCATATCCATCACCGCTGAAAAGCGTTGTCCAGGAAACGGCCGGGGTATCATAGCCTGTTCCGGTCGTGCCGCCGCTCATGTGAATGGAAATCGCTTTGCGCCAGGTGGTATGTTCGCCCAATGGCGTGAGATACTCTGTCACGGGATTACCGTATACGTCCCGGTACTGACCTGTGGATACGCGGCAGAAATACACTTCCTCGTTCCCCTCATAGCACGAAAGGGTTTGATAATTTTCCGTGCGATCCACGACAACCTTTTTGAGGGCAGGATCAACATCCGGGTGGATGTACTCAAGATCCTCAGGAGTCAACGGCCTGAAGGCGGAGCCTTCGCCCCACAGCATGTCTCCATATCCTCCACCTGTGAGACCGGCAGGACGACCACCGTTTTCATTGAAGCGATATAAAATCGCGCCTCCGTCGCCCTGGGCTATTTGATCAATCCAGACGGCCTGACTGTAATATAAACGGATCGGTTGGTTGTTTTCGACCAAAAATCTTATGTGTGGAGAGATTGCAGGACCATCGAGCACCATATCTGCATAAGGTAGGGTCACTTCCGCCCAGAAGCCAGGCTTCCCATCAGGAATGGCTGTGAGTGGAGTGTTCGGCAGATTTTTTACCGGCTGTACATTATCTGCATAAATAAAACCATCCGGGGTTTTGACCCAGCGTTGATTGATCAGGTTTGGGTCTTTCGCGCCGCTCGTCACCACTTCCTGTTCCCACACCACCACTGCATCATCGTACAGCACATTTACAGAGGGCGCATTAATACTTGGTTCACTGCGCACATCAATCATAGAGAACACACGGCCCAACCGTTCCCCTACGGGAAATTGTGGAAGGACCAAAGGAAATTCCTTTAGCTTAAGTGGGTTAAATGCCAGAGCACCCAATCCCGCACCTGCAATCTTGAGAAAGTCACGACGAGATAAGTTCCGATTCATCTATTCACCAGGAAATGTAATAGCGGCCTCAGTCGCTTTTCAGCGGCTGAAGCAGTTATTACTTTATAGGGGTAAGGATACCTGCAAACAAGGGGCTAGTCAACGCCCATGTTAGAAGCGATTAATCTGCGAAAAATTTCTGCAACGCGCGCAGGCAGTTAACGCTCACTTTATGGCCGACTTCATCCTCGCAATACGTCACACGCGCCCCAGCCTGTTCAAGCAGAGCAATCGAAGCGCGGGCACGATCAACCGTGACCATTTCGTCCTTTGTGCCGTGCGCGACAAAAAACGGCTTGCCCTTCAATGGACGTTGTGTGACAAGCTCTTCTAACCCGCGCGGGACAAAACCCGCGAGGAGTCCTGTTCTACGGATCCTGTGCGGATACAGGAACACCAGCACACTGGATACTGCCGCGCCCTGGCTGAATCCCATAACATCGAAGACGCTCGCATCCGCTGCGCGGCCAGCCGAAGCTGAATACTCATCCACGAGGCGAATCAACGCCTCAGCGGCAGATCCAAGCATCTCGAGGCCGAGCTGATCATAATTCCCGGTTTGAGCCGGACGCCATGAATAGCCACCCGATTCCGCAGCATGGGGCGCGCGTGGCGCGACCATCCAATAATGAGCAGGCATACCGCGTGCGAAGACCCACATCGAGTTCTCGTCGCCGGTATGCCCATGGATCAGGCACAGGAGTCGGGGAGCCTGATGCGTTGATTCCCGAATGCGCAGAGTCCACCCATTGAAGGTGACCAGGGATGTATTATTTAGGTCTGGCACGTTTGATGATCCATTCCATGGCTAGAAAGATAAAGACGATGAGGATGACCGGGAAGAGAGCCGCAAGTAAACACGTGAATCCCAGGCCTGCTGCACCCTCACCATAGAACAGCCAGATCAAACCCACCCCTACGACAAAGAGCAATACGAATGCGCCCAATGCGAGGCGCAGGTTGGTTTGTTTTGCATACTCGCGCAAATCCTTCATGATCAAGCTCCCATTACGCGACGGAAACGTTTCCGCCACGTAAACAATCTTTTTAACTCAGGCAAGGCTTCTTCAACGGCCTCTTCACCTTTCCGCGCCACAGCATGTACATCCACACGGTCGAGGGTATCAATTTCGGTGACGCGCGGGCGAATGATGACATCGGGTCGGTCCACTTCAAGGCGATATTGTGTTACCGCACGCCCCATGATATCCAGTGAACGCATGAAAGTATCCAGTGCCAGCGCGTATCGCATCTTGCTTAATCGATCCATCAGTGGTCGAGGAAAAGAAGAAGGCATCGGAATATTCCATGATTGTGCAGGGCCTCCGATCGGAGCGGTTAGTACCACAGCAACCACCGACAACTTTGGCGCCAGCGAACGTGCAGGCGCAACAGGCACAGGATCCAATACACCGCCGTCCACCAGTTCCTGATCACCAATATAGCGGGCAGGAAGGATGCCAGGTAATGCAATCGACCCAAGTATAGCATCTACAAGAGGACCGTTCGAGAAAAGGACCTCGTTTCCACTTCTTAGATCCACCGCCGTCAGGACACAGGGCAGTTTCAAATCATCAAAAGTGCGGTCGGAGAGCGAACCTTGGAGCCAGTGGGTCACGCCCGCAAGCCCGAGGAGTGAAGGGCCCTCCCCGGGCGCGTGACCATAGAGCAGTGCCTGATCCAGCAGGGAAAACATGTCCTCGATTTGATCGGGCGAATAACCCAGTGCATAATAAGCTGCAACCAGACCGCCGAAACTGGTGCCCGCTATTCCCTTGATACGAAAACCTTCTTTTTCAAGTCGACGGATGACGCCGATATGTGAATTGCCTTTCGCGCCACCGCCGCCGAGTGCGAGTGTAATATCCATCTAATCCGGTTATCTCCTGGCCGTGCTATACTCCGACGGGTCTTTTTCTGACCCTGGATCCTTTAATATCCTGAAAACAGCTGGAATCATACAAGTTCTCTGTAAAATCCTTTCTCTCATAATATACGTAAAAGGTGAAACGGCTCATACTCATCAACGTCCATCGGCCGATTGGCTGGGAGTATTATGTCAACAAACCATTCGCAGAAGGCGTAGCCCGCTGGCCGCAAGCCGAATTGATTGACTGGGATGCTATCGCACACAGCCAACAGGAATGGTTCATTAAAGACCAGACTCATTTAAGTTATAAGGGCAGTGAAGCTTACGTTACCGCAATCCGGGAGAAGCTCGAGGCAGCACCGAAGTAAACTCTCGTTATGGGGTCGGGGTTGCCGTAGGAACCGTAGCCTACTTGCGAACAACGATCGAAACGGTCAAAGTTGAGCCGAACAGATTTCCATCTGGGTCGGCAAAGCGCCAGTAACCCGTGTAAGTTCCTTCCTGTTTTGGCGCTTCCAAATCTACTGATATTCGGGTCCATTTCTTTGGTGGTATCACTTTACCGAGTCGTGTGGATTCTCCTGCCATGCTATCCCCACTGACAAATACCAGGTGATGTGAGTATACCCAGTCACAGGTTCCATTATTTTCAACTTGCCAAGTCTTTGTAAAAGTTTCCCTCGGCTTTAGGACTGTGCCAGCAGGAATTGTCTCATCGCTAATCAACCGCAAATTGTTGCATCCAGCTCCCAGGGTGGATGGGTTCACAGTTGGCGTGTATTGTGTGCCTGTGGGAGCAGGGACAAAAGTAAAGTTGGGTACAGGTGTGCTAATTAGAATAAGCTGAGTCGGAACCGGGGAAGCGGTGGGCGTCAACAGAGTTAATGGGGTGCCTGTAGGAATTGGTGTCGGCGTGAAGGTTTCGGTGGCAGGAGGAACCAAAGCCGTCTGGGTTTGAAAAAACGACGCGGCCACTGTCCCGATGGCAGATGTAAGAATAGCATTGACATCCGGCGTGGGCGAAGCAGGGCTCTGGCCCCCACAGGATGTCAAAAGTATTCCAATGAGCAGCAATGCAATGAATGTTCGTCGAGCATGGTACATTTTTACCTCGTACATGAACAGTATTGTGACAACAAATCTTCAACAGTCCGGTTTATGAAGACAAATCCCGCGACAGGGGGCAAAGATAATTATATCCAATAAATGTATTGCATCAAAAATCGTCGGTCAATTCTCATACGGCACAAAACCTACAATTAACCTACGAACCCGACCTTTTCTAGTGGCGCGTTTGGAAAGTAATTCAACATAGTCGTGGCACATTAACAAACTGCATATGTCTAATACTCTATCTGCGAGGAGGCAGTGCGATTACACATAAGAGGATGTACACCAAAAACTATACGCTTGAAATAGTCCGATGCTCAAGAAATCAAGCGATTACTTGGCGATGGTCGCACAGAGCAACGCGTTGTTCGACGAGGACGTGTCTTGTTAGTCATGAAAAGTTCCAAGACATTGGTTAGTGATCTATGCGAGCAAGTTAGTATGACACGTTTTGGCATTTGGGCTCTCTGTCGCCGATATGAAACAACCGGTTTGAGCGTCATGTACGATGCTCCTCGCTCGGGTCGTCCACGTGAAATCTCAGCACTGCAACGTGTCGCCGTTGAACAACAGGCTTGTTGCAGCCCGTCTGGATTAGGTCTGGAGATGACACACTGGTCGACACGAAGTTTGGCATCCATTGCTATGAAACGAGGTTTGCTGCCTCACATTGCTCACTCAACTGTCTCGCTTATTTTGCGCGAGGCGGACTTGCAGCCCCATCGCAGTCGGTATTGGATTACGCC
>DATDRD010000447.1:0-3647 GCA_035291925.1 Anaerolineales bacterium | reverse complement strand
GCTGGATGTGGGTTTTGGTATCTTCCCAGATCTCGCCAGTACCGTTGGGATAGATAAATGAAGTGTTACGAAGGCCGAATTTCATAAGATTTGGGAATACAGTTATTGTAAACAAATTTCAGAAACATGACCCATCCTGAATTTCAGGATGGGTCATGTTTCCTTTATCAATGTAAATCGTTGATGCTCTGCTAAGTCTATCTGATTTGACCGCGTATTTCACCAGCGGGGAAATCACCAGGACCTGTATCAGTCGGTGCCACGCCATCATTGGTGTGAACGTTTACGTAGGTATTCCCGCTGTTTATCGCGGCCACCACATCAGCTAAGGTCATCCAGCCGCATGCATTTACAGAGTTAGGTGCTGTTATTGTCCCCTCAGCCAGGACGCCGTCAAAGCGCCCTCCGCCCGGAACGCCGCCCGTGAAGAGGTTAACGCCCACAGGACCAGCTACGTCCACAGCTCCGCAATGGATGTGTGCGGCAGTGACGTTCTCAATATTCGCCACAATCAATTTGTAGCTGAGCTCCGTTCCATCCTTACTCAATTTGAAGTGGGCCAGGCCCCGTGCGTTCGTATCACGCGCCGGGACCTCTTCATTTCCATTAAGCGGCGCGACAAAATTCCGCTGTTCTGGCGGACTCGCATAAGCCACGCTTGTGGTGACAAGCATGATCAGCACGATCATCAGAGTGACATAGGTTTTTTTCATAATGCTCCTTTCCAGCTATATGACATTGTGCAACAGTAAATACAGTACGTCAGACAGGCTGATTCAACTCCTGCAATTAGCATCACCTCCTTTATATGCTGGCAAGCCATTTGGTTGTAACATCGCCTAATCTTATGCTGATGAAGTGTGACCGAAGACTAACGCCGAAAGATTTCATAGATCGTTCCCTGCGTGAGCGAGACAACGAACAGGTTACCGTTTGAGTTGGCTTCGATATCCTAGGGTGCTACCGGGCTCGTCGGAGTGGCTAAAATTTAGGCTGGGGTGCGCTGGAGATGAGCAGGTAAACCCGGCAACTAACCGCTCAACGGTCGCTACCAGACAGAAACCATGCCGAAGTCACCCTCTGCGTGAGAGTGCGGTCAAGGCCTACTAATATGTACGCATCCCGTGAGATTACGGATTTATCCGAACAGAGTGATTTCGAACTCAGGGATTAAAAAGCGGTCCGCCCAATACTTTGACGCCCGTGGGCTGCGGGCTGCCACCCGCTGGCTCAATGGTGATACCCACAGCAGAGTATTCAAGCAAAGAACCGGCAACTTTAATCCGCATGCCGCCATAACTCTCCTCATCGGTTGAGAAAACGGCCCCACTAGTCCTTTGCCCATCGCGGATCAGCCATAATTGGTACTGCCGGTCCGCATCGAGAGGCGGTAATCCATCCACCACCAGGGCCCCATTCCTGCCGTCCGCAGCGACGAGAACGAATCCGGTCGCACCCGATACCTCGTCTGTTGCACTAAGAGGAATCGCCCGCATCCCGCCCGGGGCAGTGACAAACTCCAACTGATTTAGCCGCTGCCACAGGGAAAGGTTGAAGGCCGCTAGCGCGATAATCAAACCGAGACTCGCCAGGCCCCAAACTGGCAGAAGGCGTTCCGGCCACGACCGCCGCGCTGCCTGAGCCAGGACGGGTTGCTGGGGGCGCGCCGTTTGGACGCGTTGCAGGAGCCGGTCCTTCAAATCAGGTGATGGAGAGGCAGCGGGCGCGGCCAAGCTCAGTTGCTCGGCAACAGTTTGAAAGGCGTTTGACTCGTTCCGGCAGATCCAGCAGCTTAACAGATGCTCCTCTACATGGCTGGCTTCGTCGGCATCCAGACTGCCGAGTGCATAAGCGGGCAGCAAGTCTGATACATGAGTCTCGTCAAACATTTAGATCCCTTGTTAGTCTTCTTCTGACATATTGTACGTATTCACGGCCTGTGCGGATTTATCCCCAGGCTCCTGCTCATCATGCAGGAAGTCACGGAGCTTCTGCATTGCCAGCCGCAGGCGCGTTTTGATCGTTCCAAGCGGCTGCTTGAGTGCCTCCGCGATCTGGGTCTGGGTGTAGCCGCCAAAATAGGCCAGCATCAGCGCCTGCTTTTGATCAGCCGGCAGCCGGGCGATGGCGGCATGGATGCGTTCGCGGCGCAGCGACTGTTCAGCGAGTTCTCCCGGGTTCTGCGCGGGGAGCGGGGCGCCCGGAGTGATCTCATCCCAACTGAGAGCGGATTGATCCAGCCGTACGGCGCGGCGGCGCAGCACGTCAATCGCATGATGGCGGGCGATGTGCGTTAGCCACGTACTCACCCTGGCCTGATCCGCGCGATACGAACCGGCCTTCTGCCAGACGCGCATAAACACATCCAGGGTGATCTCTTCCGCAGTCGCGCGGTCGCCGACGATCATCAAGGCGAGACTAAAGATCGGGCGATGATAGCGATCATATAGTTGATCCAAAGCCCCTGCTTGCAACTGGGCAATCAGGCTGATCAGCCTTTCGTCGTCATATCTGGCGTAATCCGCAGATGATGTCATAAGGTGGCAAATCGAAAAACCAGGGCCGGCTCAGACTCAACTACTCATCCGGGCCGGGATACTTCTGGTATGATGCTGTTGAACGATGAGAATGATATTGTACCCTCACTTTGCTTCCATTGCTTTTTGGTCATTTATAATCAGCCTATGAAACAATCCCTTGACCGCTTCATTCTCGCCATTCCTCTTCTGTTCATCAAGCAATTCCCCTACGCATGGATCGCGGTCATCGCTTTGTGGGCTTGGCCGCCGGTCACCTCGGGGATTTTTCTTTTAATCATCGTGATTGGATTGCTCCTGATGCGATGGCAATCCAGGGCATGGATATCGAACCTGCGCCGCGAGCATGCCTTCAAGGACGGGAAGTTCCACATCGATGAGCCGGATATTCCATGGATGGACTCTGCGCGAAAAATCGTGATCCTGCTGGTCGGCGCCGGGTTGCTGGCCTGGCTGTTGAACGGTCAGTTTAGATTGAACTTTTGGCAGATCTTTCTCTTGATCGTCGGGTTTACCCTTTTCTATCAGGACGCGCGCTTTTTCGGAGCTCCGACGACTTACGTCATCACAGACCAGGGGATCGGGATCCATTTCATCCCGGGTCATATTGACTATCGGCTGTTTTTAAGTTTCAAAGAGATCAGCCGTATAGAAAAAAGCGTATATCAAAAAGACAAGAACTGGGATTTGTTCGCGCGCACGCGGGATGGTAAAGATGGATTATTGATGATCCCCAAGAATCCGAATGGGTTCACGAAACGGATCGACAAATTGTTCATTGCTCCGAAGGATATGGAGAAGTTCATGGAGCAATTGCCGCGTGGATATGGCAATAAAATCATGCGATGAGGATAGGTGAGAGAGAAATTATGGGAAGGCAAAACTGGACACACGATGAATTAATAATCGCGTTCAACTTATTTTGCAAAACGCCATTTGGAAAAATTCATGTTCGAAATCCGGAAATTGTTTCACTTGCCAAATTGCTTGGACGAACTCCTGCTGCAGTTTCATGGAAGTTGGCTAATTTTGCTCGCCTTGATCCAACTCTGCGTGCGCGGAACATTACGGGTGCAGCACATGGAAGTAAAGAAGATATAGAGATTTGGA
>DATDRD010000446.1:0-2186 GCA_035291925.1 Anaerolineales bacterium | reverse complement strand
CTGAGTGATGTAGCGGCCGGCGCGCCCGGCCGGGGCCTCGGAAAATGTCTGGTCCTTCATGGTAAAGGGTGCCTTTTGCAAGACCCGGAACTCGCTCCATATTAAAGGATTGCTGTAACTAGTGCCTGTCCGCAAACCCCTGAAACGCTTGCCGGGCGCCGGTCGAGCGAGATTTTGGCGGATTGAAGAATTGCGTGAGAAGATGGGTTGCAGGGCATTGTGAGGGCGATGAGTGCCTTGTAGGCGTGCAAAAGCGGAAATCTTCGCACGCGATGGTGGTTGGTTTTGGAGCAATAAATAATCTTCGTCGAATGCAAAAGTGGTCATCGATTGTCAGCCCCAAGCGTTACTTCAGAGGGCAACACGGCGTGATATTTTCCTGAAGGACGATGAAGCCATGCGGGTAATTCAAAACGAACAAATGCAAATCGGCGAAGTCGATATTTCACAGATCAAATTCGATCCCAGATCGCGAGACGACATACCGAAGATTTTGAAAGGCCTGCAGTACATATATGTGAACCTTGATTTGCGAGAGAAGATTTTTGCGCTGCTCGATCGAGAAATTGCGCCGCAGATTGACAAGCGCAATGGGCGCCCTGGCATGGCGCTGTGGAAGATCTTGGTGTGTGGTGTGCTCCGGCTGGACTTGAATGAGGACTACGACCGCCTGTGCGAACTGGTTAATCACCACAACACGATTCGCGAGATGCTCGGACACGGCACGTTCAATGAGGAGACCTACCATTTCCAAACGCTCAAAGACAACGTGGGCCTGTTGACGCCGGAGTTGTTGGCCAGAATCAATGAAATCGTGGTGCAGGCCGGCCATGGGGTGGTAAAAAAAAAGGAAGGCGCAGCGCTGCTTGGGCGGTGCGACTCCTTTGTGGTTGAAACGAATGTGCATTACCCCACCGATATCAACCTGCTCTATGACGCGATGCGTAAGCTCATCACGCAGATAGCCGATCTGTGTGATCGGAACGGCGCCAGCGATTGGAGGCAGTCCGCCTACAACGTGAGGCACGTGAAGCGGCTCATGCGCGCGGCGCAAAACAAAAAGCGCGGCAAAGCCCAATCGACACAGAGGCAAGAGCAGCGCGAAGCGCTGATTGCCAAGGCTCACCACGACTACCTTGAAGTAGCCACGAAGTATTTGGACAAGGCGCGCGATACGCTTGCCCGGTTGGCGCAGCAGGGATTGAGCAGTCCATGGGATATTGTGATGAAGCTACAGATCGAGGGCTTCATGGGCCACGCGGCGCGTCAAATTGACCAAACCAGACGCCGCGTCATCCTGGGGGAGGTCATCCCCCATGAGCAGAAGGTATTCTCGATATTCGAGCCGCACACCGAGTGGATCAGCAAAGGCAAGGCCGGTGTTCCGGTGGAGCTGGGGATCAAGGTGTGCATACTGGAGGACCAGTATCGATTCATTTTGCACCATCAAGTCATGCAACAGCAGACCGACGAGCAAGTGGCCGTCTCGATGGTGATCCAAGCCAGGAAGCGCCACCCGGATTTAAGCGCGTGTAGTTTCGATAAGGGCTTTCACTCGACTGAGAACCAAAGCACCTTGAAGGATGAACTGGAACTGGTGGTGTTGCCAAGAAAGGGCAAGCTATCGCAGCAAGCGCAACAGATCGAACAATCCCCGGAGTTCATCAAGGCGCGGCGCAAACACTCCGCGGTTGAATCGGCGATCAACGCGCTGGAAGTCCACGGCCTGGACATGTGCCCAGACCATGGAATCGGTGGCTTCAGGCGTTATGTTGCGCTGGCTGTGGTGGCCAGAAATATCCACCGCATCGGCGCGATTCTGTGGCAGCAGGAGCAAGAGCGTGCAACGAGAAAGAGAAAGTATTCTGATCGCGACACTACCTACAAGCTCGCAGCCTAACGCTGGCGATCAAGCCTCGAAAAACGAGCGTGATTTCGGAAATCACAGAACGCGCTCGTCCAGAATTTGAAAATTTGACTCAGAGAACCGCGAATTCAGTGACGTCTGAAATTAAATGCAAAAAAACCGCCGCGCGCGTCAAAATTGCGCCGGCAGATTTTTTGAAAACAGGGGTTTTCTGGCAGGCACTATTTAACTCCATACCGGGACTCACTTCTTCCAGGATGATGCCCAACCTGTCGATGACGGTCTAGATTGACAATTTCAGCAGCTTCGCCGCATTCCT
>DATDRD010000445.1:0-7159 GCA_035291925.1 Anaerolineales bacterium | reverse complement strand
GTTCCCAACTGGGAACATAATCCAGCAGGAAATGAAACTCGGCATGCGATTGTCGAAATGTATGTTTGCGCAGGCTCGCAATGTACTTCGCAGTGTTGATGCCCCAGACCCCGGCATTATTCATAAAAGGACTCATAAAGTAATGCAGCAGGGATTTGGGCATCACGCCAAATAAACGATCGGGCAAATGCTGATAAGTGAGCTGCATCGTCCTGTGCGCGTCCGGGTCTTCGCCTTCCTTCAAATTGCGCGCGGCATGGATCTGTCCGCGGCCGAGGTTCTTGCCGCCAGTCGTCGTGTCGAGCCAGCCAACGATGTAATCGTAATGAGGCGCCTGCTCGAGCAAGCCGCGTAAGTGCCAGCTGAGATTCGGCACAGGCCACGCATCCACAGCGATCAGTCCCGAATGGATGCGTTTCATCTGAAGGGTGATGGATGTAAACACGCCGAGCATCCCCAACCCGCTGATCATGGCGTAGAACAAATCCGCATTTGTGTCCGGCGTGCAGGTGATCGACTCGCCGGTCGGCAGCATCGCAGTGAACTCGAGTACATTTTCACCTATTGTCCCCCTTTGAAAATTATTTTTGCCGTGGATGTTGGCGGCGAGACAGCCGCCGAGTGTGGTGTTCATCGTACCTGAGACGACCGGAGGCCACCAGCCATCGGGTTCGACACACTGCCACAATTGCTTGAGTGTGACGCCAGGTTCGCATCGCACCAGGCCGGAAGTTGGATCCCATTCAAGGATCTGGTCCATGGCGGACATGTCGAGCACGATGCCACCACCGTTCAGCGATGCGTCGTTATAACTGCGCCCGGCGCCGCGCACAGCGACAGTCAAGTCAACCTGTTTCGCAAGGCAAAAGACTTCGAAGATCTCCTCGGCGCGGGTGGGATGAAAGCAATACGATGGCGCACGCAAGGAATGGCCAAAGTTTTCAAGTTGCGTGAATGTATTATCCAGAGTGAGAGACATGGTTGTCATGTTGTTCAAAGCAGTCCGGGCATACTAAAAAGTTAATCGTCGGAATATCACTGAAGGAGTATGTTGGATCGCCAGCATGATCCAACGCCAGATGGAAGCCGTGTAAATGACTTGTTTGCGTTTGTGCATGGCTTTCCAAATATCTTCCGCGGCTTTTGCGGGACTGACGGCAAAAGGTGTCGGACCCTGCGCGGCTTTGAGCATTTTGGTTTCCACAAAACCGGGTTTAACGGTCAACACGTTCACGCCGTGACGCGTAAGCCGATTCCGTAAGGCTTCAAGGTACGTTGCCAGTCCTGCCTTGGATGTATTGTTACCGGGGTTTCCAACACGGCCGCGGTCACCGGCAACAGAACCAATACCGACGATCTGGCCTGCTTTTGCGGATTGGAACATCGCGGCAACCGGACTCAGCCACGCCATCGCACCAATGAGATTGGTTTCGACCATCCTGCGATCATTCTCGAAGTTGTATTTATCAATACCTCCAGGTGGATAGTTTACGCCTGCAACAAATACAACCAGGTCCAAACCGCCAAGGTCGGCAACAATTCTGAGAAGGAGATTGGGTACTTTATCGTATTCGGTCACATCGTGTGCGTAGGCGCGTGCGCGTTGTTCATTGGATGCCTGATTGATTTCGGCACACAGCGCATCGAGCAATTCCTTCCTGCGCGCCAGCAAGGCAAGAGTGTAGCCTTCGCGGGCCAGGCGACGCGCCAATGCGGCGCCAAGCCCCTCCGAGGCGCCTATAATGATCCCGCGCCGGCGCGGGTACAGTGGCGTGGCGAGAGTCCTTGAAGAGGAGGCAGGTTTTGGGAGGTCTGGCAAGTTGTTTTCCATATTTGCGTTATACTTATTTTAACATATCCCTTCTGGCGGGTTGTAACGCGCATGCAACATTTGACAACTGGCCAGTGGTTATAATGATCACGGCTGGCGATAAAACAATAGGAAAAAGGACCCCCCTTGGGGAAAGCCGTTTTATGATTAAATGGTGCACGGTAAACAAAAAAGAATGGGTGATAACAGACTAAATATCCTTGCAGAGGCACGTCGCGCGCTTGAGGAACAGGGTGGGTCTCCCGTTGAACGTGAGTATCTGCTTAAACTACTGGACATTCTGACAGCCGCACTGGGTGATTATTCCCCCGAAAGCGCTGAAAGCACTCAGCAGCTCGTCCGGGGACTGATCGACAACCGGGCATTGTTATCCATGCTCAAACAGCAGACTGATGAGCTGGATGCGCTCAAGAAGCTGAGCATCAATCTTACTTCCAGCCTGGACCTGCCCGATGTGCTGGACGCCGTGGTATCAGAGGCAATGCGCCTCATAGAGAACGCGCATGATGTAAACATCTTTCTTTACAAAAACCACAAACTCTCCTTCGGCGCCGCTCTCGATTCGGATGGTACGCGTAACAAACCATGGTCCAAACCGAGGTCTAATGGCCTTACTTATACGGTAGCGCATGGTGGCGACACGGTCATTGTCGAAGACATGCAGAATCATCCGCTTTTTCGCTCGGCGCCAAAAGACTGGGTGGGATCCATTATCGGTATTCCATTGAAAGTTGGAGACATGGTCGTGGGGGTGATGAATCTTTCCCGCTCCACGCTTGGCGGATTTTCCCCTTCGGAATTACGATTGCTCAGCCTGCTTTCCGATCAGGCGGCCGTGGCCATCTCAAATGCCAGCCTGCATCAGATGATCAGCAGGCAGGCCTACAGCGACACGCTGACCGGTCTGCCCAACCGCCGCGCACTCGACGAAAGACTCGAGGAGGAAGTTCAATCCGCGCGTCGAAACAATTATTCCTTCGCGGTCATCATGATGGATCTTGATGGATTCAAAGCTGTGAACGACACATACGGCCATGCAACGGGCGATGATGTATTGAGGACAGTATTTGGTCAAATGGCACGCGGTGTCCGTACCACAGATTTTCTGGCGCGCTATGGCGGCGACGAACTGTCTCTGATCCTCAGCCAAACAGAGATGTCCTCTGCCCAGGTCGTTACTGAAAAAATTCTCGAGGGAATGAAAAAACTAAAGTATAAACTTCCCGACGGAAAGAGATTAAGAATTGGGATCTCCGGCGGCATCGCCATCTTTCCCGTGCACGCGCGCAATGGACCAGACCTCCTGCGCGCGGCGGATGCCGCGCTTTATCAGGCCAAGAAATATCAACGCGGGACATTCCAGACAGCCCGCGGGATAACAGGCCCGCTGGCATCACATAGAATCGGAGGCGAGTAAAGCCTCCGCCCATCATCTCCCCATCGCTGCCAATCACGCGGCGATTTTCTTTTCCACTCAGCAGCGATGGGGGGACAGGAGAGGAGTCGGGGGTTATAATCCACGAAATCATCCTAGGAGAATGCCCATGCCCCGCAAAATCAAAATCATCCTCAACCCCATGGCAGACATGGGAAACGCCTGGCGCGTCGCCCGTGACCTGCGTTCCATCACAGAACAACACGGAGGCGTGGACTGGAGCGGCACCGTTTATCCCGGTCATGCCATAGAACTGGCAAAACAGGCGGGGGAGCAGGGTTATGACATGGTCATCGCCATGGGAGGAGATGGAACCGTTCATGAAGTCGTCAATGGACTCATGCAAATTGACGAAGACAAGCGGCCCATCCTTGGCGTTGTCCCGGTTGGCTCGGGCAACGACTTTGCGCATGGCATCGGCGCATCCCGAAAATCAGATGAAGCCCTGCTGCACACACTGAATGGCCAACCATCTACAGTTGATCTCGGCTTGATGACCGATGAAAACGGGCGGAAAGAATATTTTGACAACACATTGGGCATCGGCTTCGGAGCTGTCGTCACCATTCGCGCACACAAACTTCCGCTTTTGCGCGGCTTTATCATGTATCTAACTTCGGTCATTCAAACCATTATTTTGGACCATAATCCCATGACAATGCAGATCGTAACGGACGATCAAAAATGGGAGCAAAGCGTTATCTATCTCGTATTATGCAACGGTCCGCGTGAGGGTGGCGGCTTCCTCATTGCGCCCGAAGCAAAAATCGACGATGGCATGCTCAACTACGCCATGATCACGAACGTCAGCCGGCCCATGATGTTACGCATCGTGCCTGAAGTCATGAAAGGGACACATGGACGCTTCAGGCAGGTGCGGATGGGAACGTGCAAAAAATTCACACTTTCAGCAAATCGTTCGCTTTACATCCATGCCGATGGAGAGATTTATTCAGGCCCGGGAACAGACCTTCGCAAAGTGAGTTTTGAAGTATTGCCGAATGCACTTAAAGTAGTACGCGGGTAAACAAGCAGACAGGTATAAAACCAGCAGCGAACACTGTTTACATGTTTACCTGTCTACTTGTATACTTACAGCATGCCCGACCTCTTTCACTCCCTCCTCAACCAGGATATCGGACATTTGCGCATCGTCGCGGAACTATGGGGACTCGAACTGAATTCCAGGAATGTGGACGCGGCGCGCGAAAAACTTTCCGTTTCTCTCCTGGAACCCAACCTGCTTGCCGAGTTAATCGACTCACTCCCCCCCGGAGCGGACTCTGCCATCACCACCCTCGTCAACTCGGGCGGACGAATCCCCTGGCCCACCTTCACACGCAGGTATGGCGACATCCGTGAAGCAGGCGCGGGCAAACGCGATCGCGAGAAGCTCCATCTCAAACCTGCGTCAACCGCAGAGGTCTTGTACTATCGCGGCTTGTTGGCGCGTGCGTTTTTTGATACAGAAAAAGGCCCGCAGGAGTTTGCCTACATCCCTGATGATTTGCTGGAAGCAATTAGCCAGGGAGACACGGGGTCACAGAGAGCAAACAAAAAAGAATCTCTGAGTCTGCGCGACGCGTCATCCCCGGAAGAGGCTGTGGCAAACAATGAGCCCCTAGGTCGTGCGGCCTCCCCCGGTGAGCGCGGACAGGAAATCCTCTCGGACGATTCAATTCTCGATGATGCAACCACCTTTTTAGCCGCGTTGCGTATGGGTAAGTCAGATTGGCAATCCGACCTGCGACTACGAGCCTTGCTCTCCACTGCGAAGTTGATCAAGGAAAACATCCCTCAAACAGATGCCGTGAAAAAATTTCTCGAATCCTCCCGTAGGGATGCCCTGGTTTCGCTTCAACACGCCTGGATCGAAAGTGAGTCCTTCAATGAACTGCGTCTCATGCCAGGCATCCTCTGCGAAGGCGAATGGAAGAATCAGCCGCAGGAAACGCGTGAATTCTTATTGAACTTATTGGATGCAATTCCCGAAAGAAAATGGTGGAGCCTGAACGCGTTTGTTCGTGATGTTAAACAACAATACGCCGACTTCCAACGCCCGGCGGGCGATTATGATTCATGGTTCATCAAACGCGAATCGGATGGTCAATACTTACGCGGCTTCACCTATTGGGATCAAGTGGACGGCGCGCTGATCAAATATTTTATAACGAATATCCTGCACTGGCTGGGACAAGTTGACTTATGTATTGCAGAAGGTGCCACGGAACCAACATCTTTCCGGATAACGAATCCCGAATCTCTAGTCTCCAATCTTGAAAGTAAAAAAATACATGTCTCATCTCAAGGCTTGATGTCCGTTCCACGGCTTGCCCCGCGCGTTGTACGCTATCAAGTCTCCCGATTTTGCGAATGGGACGCTGGTCGAGACGCAAGCGTCGAGACCAAGGAAGATGACTATCGTTATCACATTTCGACAAACTCACTTGCTAAGGCCAAAGAGCAGGGACTGAAAGTTGAGCATCTGCTTGCACTGCTCGCAAAACATTCTGATGCGGGGATTCCGCCAGCGGTGGTCAAAGCCCTCAAACGCTGGGAAGTTAACGGGACGGAAGCGCGGGTGCAGACGCAAGTCATTTTAAAGGTGAGCAGGCCAGAGGTCCTGGAGGAGATGCGAAGATCGAAAGCGGCGAGATTTCTGGGCGAGGTATTAAGTCCAACAACGGTGATCATCAAAAGCGGAGCCATCCAAAAAGTGATGGAGGCATTGACGGAGTTGGGCCTGCTCGCTGAAGTTGAAAATCAAAACGAATGAACGGTTGTCATCGCTGAATCATGACAATCGTTTTTTGTTAAATCACTATAATGAAAATGTCATTGCGAGCCTTCGGGAAGCAATCTCATGGATACTGGTTATATGAGATTGCCACGCTCCCCGCTTCACAGGTCGCTCGCAATGACAATATATAAAGGAGATCAACATGTCCAAACTCGATTGGCTCACACAGGAAATTAACGGCTTGAAAGATCAGGGCCTGTACAACCGTATCCGCACGATTGGTTCGGCGCAGGGCGCCTGGCTGACAGTGGACGGAAAGAATGTGCTCAACTTCTGCTCGAACAATTATCTCGGGTTGGCGAACCATCCCAAGATCGTTGAAGCCGCCAAGGAAGCCACGAAGAAATATGGCGTGGGTCCTGCCGCGGTGCGCTCCATCGCGGGCACCATGGACTTGCACGTCCAACTCGAACAGCGCCTCGCCAGGTTCAAAGGTGCGGAGGATGTCATCACATTTCAATCGGGCTTCACTGCCAATCTCGGGACAATCGCTGCGCTCGTGGGCAAGGAAGATGTGATTTTCTCGGATCGACTCAATCACGCGTCCATCATTGATGGATGCCGGCTCTCGGGCGCGAAGATCGTTGCATACGAACATAACGACCCGGGCGCGCTGGAGGACGCGATCAAAGAGCACGCTTCGAACTTCCGCCGCGCGTTGATCATCACTGACGGCGTCTTCAGCATGGACGGCGACATCGCCCCTCTCCCCGCGCTGGTTGAGGTCGCCAGGAAATATGACATCCTCTTCATGGTGGACGACGCGCACGGCGAGGGTGTGCTCGGCAAAGGCGGACGCGGCATCGTGGATCATTTCGGCTTACATGGCAAAGTGGACATCGAAGTTGGCACGATGTCAAAGGCATTTGGCGTGGTAGGCGGGATGGTCGCGGGCGACAAGGTCATCATCGAATGGCTGCGTCAACGCGGGCGACCGTTCCTGTTCTCCTCCGCGGTCACCGCGCCCGACGCGGCCGCGTGCTCAGCAGCGGTTGATCTGCTCGAAGAATCCACCGAATTGGTAGACAAACTTTGGGCAAACGCAAAATATTTCAAAGCCGAAATGAAAAAACTGGGATTCGATACTGGCGTC
>DATDRD010000444.1:0-4490 GCA_035291925.1 Anaerolineales bacterium | reverse complement strand
TGGATGTGGCCTTTGACCTCAAGCGCAAACGCGCTTTGGGCGAATTACAACCCTATTTGCGCGATAAAGTGCTGGCAATGCTGTTCTTCTTCAGCAGCACGCGTACGCGTGGCTCGTTTGAAGCGGGCATGGCCCAACTCGGCGGACATGCCGCCTTCATCGAAAGCAAGACCACTCAGATCGCGCATGGCGACACGCCGGTCGAAATTGGTGAGATCTTCGGCCGCTACTTCGATGGCATTGCCATCCGTCACGTGGATTGGAAGATAGGCAACCAATACATCAACGATGTTGCCAAGTACTCGCGATCGCCTGTACTCAACATGCAGTGCGAAATTTATCATCCCTTCCAATGCCTGGCCGACCTGATGACCATCATCGAGAAGAAAGGCCGCGACCTGCGCAGAAGAAAGATGGTCGTATCATGGGCATACGCGGCTTCGTATCAGAAGCCGATCTCGGTGCCTCAATCGTTGATCCTGCAAATGCCGCGCTTCGGCATGGATGTGGTGCTGGCTCACCCGCCCGAATTCAAACTCATGCCCGAGATCATGGACGCGGCCCAGGAGCAGGCCAGGAAATTTCATACGGGCTTTGAGGTCATCTCTGATGCCGACGGCATGGAGAAAGCCTTCAAGGATGCTGACGTTATCTATGCCAAGTCCTGGGGTGCAATGCTGACCACCGAAGATGCCAAGGAAGGCGCCAGGATCATCGACCAATACAAGCACTGGATTACCGACGCAAAGAAGATGAAAGCCGCCAAGGATGACGCCATTTACATGCATCCTCTTCCTGCTGATCGCGACGTCGAAGTCACCAGTGAGGTAATGGACGGTCCGAACTCGGTTGTTTTCGATGAGGCCGAGAACCGCCTGCATGCCCAAAAAGCCGTGATGGCGCTCACGATGGGTTGAGTACACAGGTAGACAAGTATACAAGTAGACAAGTAGACAAGGAGGCAGGTGTGAGTGAGAAGGAGCCTTTGTATGAGTCGCCAGGAGAAAAAGGCAAACGCGGGTTTGAAGATTTGGAGTGCTATAAGCTCTCGTTGGAAGTCATGGCGAAGATACATACATTCTCGAAGACTCTGCCTCCTGATGAAAAGTATGACCTATATGCCCAAATTCGCCGTTCATCAAAAGGCGTGACGGGCAATATTGGTGAAGCTTATGGGCGTTATCACTATCTTGATAGCCTGCACTACTACTCTATTGCGCGCGGTGAACTCAATGAGACACTTGCTCATTTGATTGACGCACGTGTGTTGAAATACATTGACCAGCCAGAATTCGAGAACCTGTACAAACTAATCCGTCAGGCGGAACAAGCTCTCAATGGTTTCATGGCGTATGTCCGCCGACAGCGCGCCGGATCACAGGAATACGGTGATAAAAAGATTCACGAAGATCAAGCGGATTATGATATTCCGTTGGATGAAAAAGATAAGCAAGAATAAATAACTCTTGGGGCTTGTGTACGTGTATACCTGTGTACTTGTGTACCGGTATACCTGTGTACTTGTGTACCGGTATACCTGTATACGGCCCCACAAGGAGAACACATGGCAAAAAAATTAGCAGTGGTTGCGATCGGTGGCAACTCCCTCATTAAAGATGAAAAGCATAAGAGCGTTGAAGATCAATATGCTGCCTCCAAAGAAACTACCTTTCATATTGCCGATATGATCGAAGCCGGCTGGGATGTGGCGATCGGTCACGGCAACGGGCCGCAGGTGGGATTCATTTTGAGGCGTTCGGAGATCGCCGCGAAAGTTGAGGGCATGCACGAAATCCCACTGGATGTGTGCGGCGCGGACTCACAGGGTGCAATTGGTTACGCTCTCCAGCAGACCCTGCAAAATGAACTGTACCGGCGCGGTGTCAGGAAGCCTGTTGCGACGGTGGTCACACAGGTGCTGGTGGATAAGAACGATCCCGCCTTCAAGAATCCCTCCAAACCGATTGGCTCGTTCATGGATGAAACCGAAGCCAGACACCGCGAAAAGGATATGAGCTGGAGTGTCGTTGAGGACGCCGGCCGCGGCTGGCGGCGTGTGGTTGCTTCACCTTTGCCGAAAGAAGTCGTCGAGCTCGATGCGGTCAAAACGCTGATCGACGCGGGAACAATTGTCGTCACAGTTGGCGGCGGCGGGATTCCTGTTATTGACGTTGGCGATCATGAGTATCAGGGTGTGGCAGCGGTGATAGACAAAGACTTTGCCTCCAGCCTGCTGGCGCAGCTGATCAAAGCTGACCTATTCCTGATCTCCACCGCGGTGGAGAAAGTCGCCATCAATTTTGGCAAGCCTGAGCAGAAGTGGTTGGATAAGATGACATTAGCCGAGGCCAAAGTGTATCTTGCCGAAGGAACACATTTCGCAAAGGGTTCCATGGCTCCGAAAATTCAGGCCATCATCTGGTTCCTTGAAAATGGCGGCAAACAGGCACTCATCACCAACCCTGAAAATATCGGTCGTGCCTTGAAGGGAGAAACCGGCACTTGGATAGTCCCGTAGTTTGATAGTTATATAGTTTGGTAGTTACAATGCTGGGTCGTTGCTTGATTTCTGTCCGAAGCAACTGCCCAGCATAAATAACGTTCTGCCAGTGAGGTACAATCCATCCGCTATCTTGTACTTGACTGCAAATATATCAACTAATGTCTGTTACTCCCCGTGTGTTACTAAGCATAGATTATGAGCCAGTATTTGCCCTCTTTCGCTGGTACGACGGGCTGAAAGATCCCGCTCGACGCCGCGATATCGATAATGGGTTTACTCGTCAAGCGATTGATCCGATCCTTGAGCAATTGGGCGATTCCAGGGCCAGCATTTATCTTGTTGGCGAAATTGTGGAATGGTATCCCGAAGTCCCTCAGAAGATCGTTTCTGCCGGTCACGAACTCGGTTTGCATTGTCATATTCATCGCCCGTTGGGGAACGTGCGCGAACTTGCAGAAGATCTGCGTGCCTCAGCATCCTGGTGCAGACAGTATGGTGTGCGTGGCTATCGCGCACCCATGATCGGGATCAATGAAGCGGCTTATCAGTTGCTTGGACAGGCGGGTTTTTTATACAGCTCCTCGATTTATGCTCCCGCGGGAATCATTCTGCGAAAAGGGGATGTCTGGGAAATCCCGGTCAGTACACTTCGCATTCATGAGAGAAACGGAACGTATACCGCGCCGCGCGATTTTTCTCTGAGATTACTATTGGATGGAGAGATTCCATACGGGTCCAGTTTTAGCATCGGATTAATGGGCACGAGAATTCTTAAGATCATCGGGCAGGAATTGAAGCGCGGTCTCAGCCCGGTGATCATTTTACATCCATACGAACTGGTGAGGCCTGCTTCATCCACCCGCCTCACCCGGGACCTTGCACGAAACCCGTTATTTTTGCCTTTCCTTCGCGATAAATCTGATTTTCTCTCAGACTTGCTGAGAAACTTCCCGGTCTCTCCTCTTGGAACATACCTGGATGAAAACTTGAAGATCACGGAATCTCAATGAGCTTGAATTCGTCCCCTCAGGTTCGCATACTTCAAGAAAACGAATCGATCATCCTGCCCGAATCCCTTGCCCGGTCAGTAGGGTTTTTCGGATTAGAGGCATGGATGACGTTCGTCCATACGGTGTATGGATTTCCTGTTTACCGAATTGCCTTGCAGGCCAATGATGAAGTGTTTGGATGGCTCGCGCTTGTACGTGTTCAGCACCCTGTCTTTGGCGATTACCTGGCAACATCACCGTTCGGATCTTATGGCGGGTTTGCATATTCATCCATCACTGTGCGTGATGCCTTATTGGGAAAAGCGCGAGCGTTGGCAAATGATTTGGGTGTGGAGCATGTCAACGTCCGGTTTGAGGCGGGAGAGTGGCGCCCTGACGCCACGCCCGAGGGCTGGATCCAGCATCCCATTTATGCCACTTATCGTGTCGACCTTTTGCCTGATCCCGATACATTGATCAGCGGCTATACTTCCGATCATCGTAACCATATCCGTAAATCGTTGAAGAAGGGATTCTCAATAAAGTTCGGTCACCTCGATCTGCTCGATGATGTTTATGAAGGGCTTGTGCGCAGTATGCATGAACTCGGCTCGCCTTATCACAGCAAGTCTTATTTGCGCGCAATGGCGGAATTATTGGGTGATACATTGGAATTCGCTGTGGTATTGGGGCCGCGCGGAGAACTGACTGGCGCGGGTGTGTTTACATTTCAAGGTGATGTGGTAACAAATTTGCATGCAAATATATTGCGGCGTTTTCGCTCAGATTATGCCGGAGAGTTTTTGTACTGGTCTTTGATCGAACGGTATTGCAGAAAAGGTTATGAGGTGTTTGACCTGGGGCGCAGTTTGATCGGTTCTGGAAATGAAGGGTTTAAAATGAAATGGAGGCCGCGCAAGCAATTGCTGGCCTATTGGTATGCTCTTATGCCGGGTCATTCATTCCCGGAATTGAATCAGAAGAGCCCCAAATTCCAG
>DATDRD010000443.1:0-4185 GCA_035291925.1 Anaerolineales bacterium | reverse complement strand
TCATATTTCACGTTGGCGGGCAGGATTCCCTTCAACAGCCACTGGCGTTCCAGCAATGGCTTCAGAAACTCCTCTGTGACCCATTCCCTGCCATCGTCGAGTGATTCATCGTACTCTTCCTTTTTATCGCCCAGGATGTCCCTGTTCAGTCCCTCGCCATATGCCACAAGCTCCATCGGGACATCGGACGCCGCGAACATCGTCGCCACCTGGTGCAGGATGTCGTTGATCTCATTCAGGTGCGCATCGCCCTGGATCGCCGTGATCGAGCCAGGCTTATTCGAGAATAAATCCAGATGTGCTGCAGTCGGAGTATCCAGCGCTTTCTGGTTCATCTCCTTGTAAGCCTTGACATCAGCCTCATTGCCCTCGACGACATGCAGCAATCTCATGCCAGCTCGCACTTTGCGCCGCACAGCCATATCCGTTTCACCCTCGCTCACACGCTTGAACGAACCCGTTGCCGATGCCCACATCGGGACCCCGTAACGGCTTTCATCGTCGTGCTCCCAGCGCGCATGGATGATCTGCCATTCGGGAAAAAAGACCGCATCTTTCGGGATGCCAAAGCCCGTATACATTTCATCCACCATATAAAACGCTCGTTGCGGATCGTCCAGCTTGTCCGCGTTATTGCTGTTGCGCCGCATTCTCAAAGTGGGCTTGCGGCTCACTTCGACAATGTTCAACTCTCCATCCACGACATTTTCATAGAACGAATCACCATCGCGCCCGGTGAGACGCACCACGTCCTGCAATTTCTTATTCAACCCGAGCCGTGTCTGCAGCTCCGTTGCGATCTGCTTTGCCAGCTCATCTTTCGTTTTGACAAGGAATCCGGCCTTCACCAGGTCCGTCGAATACATCCGCAGCGCTTTCTTCACACGCGGATCTGTTGCATACATCTGCCTGCATGTTTTGATGATCGCCATCCGGTCCCGGTCTGATTTCAGCTTCTGGTACTCGGCCACAACGGACTGCTGTACAGCCGGCGCGGCGGTCGTCTCAGCCTCAGCTGAGGGCGGATTGAAAAAAGCGTTGATCCTTGATCTCAATGAAGGCATATCATCCTCGGAAGATGTCCTGTATCATGCGTTCCAATTTCGGAAAATTTTGTTCCATCGTGCTCATAATGATTGCATAGCGACCGCCGTTCGATGTTTCCAAAAACTTGCCATAAAATACCGTGTGCCCCAGCGTGATGATCAACGTGTCTTTATCTCCGCTTTCCACAGCCACGTCGCTCATCTCACTCTTGGCTTCCGGTGTCACCTCGCCGGTGATCGACTCGAGTCCGAAACCATCCACCGCAAAGAACAGACCGCCGCGTGCATTGCCGGTACGGTCTTCCCAGACCGCGTTCTCCCTGGCTTCATTCTGGACGAGCTGCCCCCAGTAATTCGCGACAGCCTGGATAGCGACCAGAGCCTTCCGGCCATAATCATCCAGACCCTTTGCAATCACCTTCGGCGAAACAACCCACTCGAAACCAGTTTTCATTTAATCAGCATCCTGGTCAAACCTGACTTCCTTCCAGCCATCCAGGATCAAAGCATCCTTCATAAGTTTGCCCTTATCCTGGTGGTTGATGTAGATGAAAGCCTTACTCATTGCAATTTCCACGCATCAATCACAGCCTTGAGAGTGGCAAAGTGGGTTTCAATCATCGCGTCATCGTGGATTTGCTGCACCGTCTGACTGAACGCAGCAATCAAGGTGCTAATCGCCATGTCTATTTCGGATTTTGTCTTTCCTAGATTTGTTGCAATCGCCGCCGCGTCCCATGTTTGCGGGTTGGTCCCGAATGGAGTTTGGCCATTGCAGAACACATTTCCATCGGCAGTATTGTTTGAACTGACATCTGTAAAATATGCCCTGTCTGGGCCGAAAATGTTTTTGCTAAAGATACAGTTTTCGGCGTTCCAATAGGATGCCACGACTTCTCCCCACAGGATATTATTAGCGATGGTGTCATTACCCTGCTGGATTGCCATGTCGCTCACTGTAGACCCACCCATGAAGTTAGCGCGAATGGTCAAGCCTTCAGGATTGTTATAAAGATGTATCTTGTATCCTGCCCCGCCGACGTGAATCCCCTCCGATATTTCGGTGTTGCCGGAATTGGAGCAATAGATGTCATGCCATAAACCATCATATCCGCAGTTCACGAACCTGTTTTTTGTAATAAGGTTACTACTGCCGACCCAACCACCCATGCCCTGCGAATACCCAAAAAAGGTACAGCCATCAACAGTCGCCCCACCACCACTCAGGAAGTTTATAATCCTGCCGTTCTCATCTGCGAACTTCGTACCGCCGAACCAGACGCCAGTTACAGAACAGCCCGCGCCAAATTGAAGGCCGGGAGGTGAACCGTCTGAATGAATCACAACCGGACGCGAACCGGCTACAGCTTGCACATTTACTCCGCTCGGTACTGTCATTGTGTCCTGTGTGTAGATTCCATCCAACATATAAATATCCTTGCCTGTTAGTAACGCGCTTGGTAAGCTCGTTGGAGAGGCTTCGGTTCCTAGTCCTGCTCCGTTCGGTGACACGTAAAGCGCTTCAAGGTCGCCACCGCCTAAGGGTTTGCGGTTACTGAACCAACTGTATTGCCTGCCAGCGCGTTAAAGCCATATATGCCATCTCCAAGTGTGTTCGATATTGTTTGAGTCGTTCCAACCTGTATGGTGTTGTAGTACAGGCTGTAACTTGTGCCCGATATGACAACTTTCAACTCCGCCGCCGCGCTGTACGTAACAGCTCCGCTAATAATCTGTGTCCATGTTCCTGCGATGAGTTTCAGGAGTTTTGCGGTATTACTTCCCCGGTCAACAACCGCGAGCACGAAATTTGTGGCGTTCAGATACGCAACAGCCATCCCTGCTTGCGTTTTTGTTGCAACTGTCGGGTGGCAAGTATAGGTCCCATCTCTCCCTGCCCACGTCCCAAGAGAAGAAAGCATGGAAGATAAAAGAATTGCTTTAACAGACGCATCGTCTATATATGACGTTGTGGAAGCGCCACTAAGGACATAGATTTTATGATTCGAGCCGGTTGTGCGTCCTGTTCCAACAGCTTGCGTCCAAACCCCCGCCGCTGATATGACAACGGTGCTGGGGCCACTGTCGCTATCTATCCATATCCCATTCCCCGACACATTGTAAATCCAAACAGAGGCTTGATACCATCCAATCGCTGCCATTGGAGCAGCCGCAGGCGCTACGCCTTCATTGGCGTTCAACATCACTATTTTTTGGCTTGCGCTCCCACCATGAATTATTGTGAGTTCTTTGTCTAGAATGTCGTCTGTCTCAATAGATTGTTTATTCCAGTTCGGCGCGACGTTGGCGGTTCCAGTACCACCCGATTCGTCGTCGTACGCACCCTCAAAGTCTGGATTGACAAGAAGTTCTGAGCCAAGCGTGGGTGTAATGGCCGGTGCGGTGATGGTTGTTTCTGTGATAGCGAACTGGCTTGCGGCTGTGTTGGCGTTGCCAGCTGCGTCCACACACACACCACCCGCGATGTCCATTGTAAGCGCGCCAATAATGCCTGGTGTCCAGTTCACGGTATAAGTCGTGCCTGAGCCTGAGAAATTAGCCAGCGAACCGGCTGAAATCGTGATGTCGCCAACCACAAAACCCGTTACCGATTCCGAGAATGTGACGGTGATCGGTATCGGACTTGCCGCGGTTGGGCTGCTCTCACTCGACGTAATCACCACAGTCGGCGCTGTGGTGTCCACTGTGTAGTTATCCGAAGTCGTAGCACCTGCCGGGGGATTGCCCGCCGCGTCTGTCCAACCTGTTCCCACCGTGATGACATTGGTTGCATCCGACACGTCAGCAGTCGGCGTAAATATCGCAGTATAGATCAATGGATTGCCGGTGACACCAAACGAAGATAATGAGCCATTCGGCGCAGTCACATCTGCCTCAGTAAATCCAGTTGGCGCTTCCGAGAACGTGAATGTCACCGTGGCGGTATCGCCAATCTTGAGTGCGTAATCACTCAGAGTAATGACAAGAGTCGGTGCAATGACATCAGACGGACCCGTCTTCAGCGCACTTTTCAACGTCAGATCCAGACCAATCCGCATCTAATACACTCCCACGATGCTGGTTGCATCTGTGCCATTCTCATAAACGCGCTTGACGCGGATGGGATGGATCATTCCCG